>CALZNR010000077.1 GCA_945827565.1 uncultured Prevotella sp. | reverse complement strand
GTGCAAATGGGCGTAAAAACATCAAACTTGTTTGAAATGTTTTTACCGTGTGCGGCCTATCTTGGGTGCACATAGCTCTCAAATATGGTGTAATTATTTGAAAAAAAAGGAATTCTACCCCTATTCAGAAAAAGAAATTGTATATTTGCAATCAAACTAATCAATAAAACCTAAAACGTACAATGGATACATGTGCACTGCAGTTGACAGCAGAGAGAAATCGTAGGCGCCTTGTTGAAGTAGTCTATCATGGCGGCGCCGGTCATATAGGTGGCGACTTGTCGTGCCTCAATGTGATGACAGCCCTATACAACAGAGTGATGAATGTGAGTCCCGAGAAGGTGAAGGATGCCTCCCGCGACCGTTTTATACTGAGCAAAGGTCATTGTGTAGAAGCCCTCTACACTGTGTTGGAACAATGTGGATTTATTGATGCTGCCCTGCTCAATACCTTGGGACAGTATGGCAGTGTGCTCAGTGGTCATCCCACTATCGAGGTCAATGGCATTGAGGTCAACTCTGGTGCTTTGGGTCATGGCTTGAGCATAGGTGTGGGTATGGCTATTGCTGCCAGGATGAAAGGCGAGTTGTGGCACACCTATGTGATGATGGGCGATGGCGAACAAGGCGAAGGCTCCATCTATGAGGCAGCCATGGCAGGAGGGCATTATCATTTGGACAATCTCGTTGCCGTGATCGACCGCAACCATCTTCAGATAAGCGGCAACACAGAGGATGTGATGGCCATAGAGGACATACGCCAGCGCTGGACCGCCTTTGGCTGGGATGTGAAAGAGATGAACGGAGATGAGATGCAGAGCATCGTGGAAACCTTTGACAGCATAGACTATCAGAACGGCAAGCCCCATCTGCTGATTAGCAACACCACCAAGGGTAAGGGCGTGAGCTACATGGAGAATGTGGCATCGTGGCATCATGGTATGCCCAACGAAGAGCAATACCAGCAGGCCATTGCCGAGATTAGCGAGAGAATAGCACATCTGGAACAACAAACCAACAACCATTGACAATCATGAAAGCATGCAGAAAGAGTTTTACCGAGACCCTGCTGGCCTTGGCAAAAACAGATAAACAGATAGTGGCAGTAACCACCGATGCACGTGGCTCGGTGACCCTTAGCGACTTTGCCAAGGAATTGCCAAAACAGTTTGTGGAATGTGGCATTGCCGAACAGAATGCAGTGGGTATTGCTGCTGGTCTGGCCCACTCTGGAATGAAGACTTTTGTCTGTGGTCCGGCGTGCTTCTATGTGGCCCGCAGTTTGGAACAGGTAAAGGTGGATGTGGCATATAGCGAGAACCCCGTGAAGATTCTGGGCGTGAGCGGTGGCGTGGCATACGGTGCTTTGGGAGCCACCCATCACAGTCTGCACGATATGGCTGCCCTGCGCTGTTTCCCTGGTATGAATATCTGTCTGCCTCCCGATGGCAGAAGCACGGAAAAACTGGTGCGCTTTCTGGTGGATTATCCCCATCCTGTGTATGTAAGAGTGGGCAGAGCCGCAGTGCCCGATGTGTATGAGAACGATGACTTTACCTTTGAGATAGGCAAGGCAAACATGCTGTTGCAGGGCACCGACCTTACCATCATAGGCGCTGGCGAAACAGTGTGGCACTGCTTGCAGGCTGGTAGGCAGTTGGCTGCACAGGGCATTTCGGCACGCGTGCTCGACATGAGTTGGATTAAGCCGTGCGATGAAGAAGCCGTGCTGAAGGCTGCTGCCGAGACAGGGCGCATCATCACCGTGGAAGAGCACAGCAGATGTGGCGGTTTGGGTTCCATGGTGTGCGAACTGTTGTCAGAACATCCCGTGCCTGTACGCATCATAGGTATTCCTGACGAAAATGCGGTGCACGGCACCAACAAGGAGATTTTCCATCATTACGGCATGGATGCAGAGGGCATAGTGAAGTCGGCTCTTGATTTTCTCAACAAGTGACGGGTATGGAACACAGAATTATAGCTATCGACCAGAGTACCAGTGGTACCAAGGTGATGCTCTTTGACGAGCAGTTGAGGATGCTGAAACGTGTGAACAAGGCTCACCAGCAGTATTATCCCCAACCCGGGTGGGTGGAACACGATGCCGAGGAGATATATAATAATGTGGTGGAGGGCGTCAGAGAACTGCTGGCCGATGAACCCGCAGACAAATACGAGTACTCCATGGCCATCACCAATCAAAGAGAAACGGTGGTGGTGTGGAACCGCCACACAGGCAAACCCATTGCTCATGCTGTGGTGTGGCAATGCCTGAGAGGGGCTGCATACTGCAACCAACTCAAGGCCGAGGGATGGCAAGAGATGGTGCAAGAGAGAAGCGGACTGCTGATAGACCCCTATTTCTCTGCCAGTGGTGTGCATTGGCTGCTCCACCATGTGGAAGGTGCAAGCAGTGAAGCCGATGCCGGTAATCTGCTCATGGGCACTATCGACAGTTGGCTGGTGTGGAAACTCACAGGTGGCAAGCACCACCTGACTGATGTGACCAATGCCAGCAGAACCCTGCTGCTCAATATCCGTACGCTGCAATGGGACGAGGAATTGCTGAAACTCTTTGATATTCCCGCCAGCATGATGCCTCAAGTGCTGCCCTGCGATGCCTCTTTTGGTGAAACAACAGTGGAAGGCGTGTTGCCGCAACCCATCAAGATAGCGGGTGTGCTGGGCGACAGTCATGGTGCATTGGCAGGGCAGATGTGCTTTGCCGAGGGCTATGGCAAGGCTACCTACGGCACGGGATCGAGCGTGATGGTGAATGTAGGTGAGAACTTCTGTAAGGCTCCAGAGGGGTTGGTCACCTCGGTGGCGTTTGCTGCCAAGGGGCATACCTACTACGGTTTTGAGGGCAATATCCACTGCACGGGAGCCACCCTGAAGTGGATGGCCGACCAACTGCAGCTGATTGGCTCGCCGGCAGAAGTGGAGCAAGAGGCACTGCGTGTGACCGATACGGGAGGCGTGTATCTTGTGCCTGCCTTTGCCGGATTGGGAGCTCCTTGGTGGAATACGGAAGCACGTGCCGCCTTGGTGGGCATGAGCCTTTCCACCACACGTGCCCATGTGCTGCGTGCCGCTCTGGAGAGTATATGTTATCAGGTAAACGACCTGGTGACAGCCATGACAGAGAGGGCAGGAGTGTCTCTGAAAGAGCTGCGTGTCGATGGCGGTCCTACCAAGAACCAAACACTGATGCAGATGCAGTCAGACATGCTTGGCGTATCGGTAAACTGCTCTGATGTGGAGGAGGCAAGTGCCCTTGGTGCCGTTGTGATGAATGTGCTGGCACGTGGGGTGTATGCTTCTTTCAGCGAGGTGGCACAGCATCGCAAGTCGCGCCAGGCGTTTCACAGTGCCATGCCCCGTGAACAGGTGGCACAGATGGTGGCAGGATGGCATCGTGCCGTGAACGGGGTGATACAAATGACAAACCAACAAGCCTAAATAAAAACTTAAAACCTAAAACAAAATGAACAAAGTAACTAAAAAACAGTGTTTCGGCATCATCATCGGAACCCGTGCCTACTTCAACTCGGCATTGGCAAAAGATGTGAGAAAGGAGATACTGCGCATTATGGACGAGTGTGGCTACGAGTATGTAATACTGCCCGAAGATGCCACCGTGACCGGCAGCTCATCCATTGAAACCCGTGAAGACGGACTGAAGGTGGCTGCACAGTTCAAAGAGAATCGTGAGCGCATTGATGGTATCATCGTGTGCCTGCCCAATTTTGGTTATGAGATAGGCATCATCAACGCCATCAGCGAGGCAAACCTCAATGTACCAGTATTGGTGCAGGCCTACGATGACTATAACGACAAGGTAGATCTGGATCAGCGTCGTGATGCCTTCTGCGGAAAGATTTCAGTTTGCAACAACCTCTATCAGTATGGCATTCCCTTCTCTGACACCACCTATCACACCTATGATATATACGACCCGCTGGTAAAGGCCGATATTGTGAAGTTTGCTGCTGTGTGCCGTGTGGTAAACGGTTTGCGTCACTGTCGTTTGGGGCAGATAGGTACACGTCCGCTTGGCTTCAATACCTGTAGAGCCAGTGAGAAGATATTGCAGCGTGCGGGCATCACTGTGGTGCCGGTAGATTTGTCAGAGATACTCTACAATGCAGAGCGTATAGCCGATGACGACCCCAAGTTCTTGAAAAAACTGGAAACCATACCAGCATACGCCAAAGTGCCTGAAAACTATCAAGACAAACTGCGTGTGCAAGCCAAATTTGGCGTGGCAGTAGAAAACTGGATGGAGGCAGAGCAGGTGGATGCCGTGGCTATTCAGTGTTGGGACAGCCTGGAACAAAACTATGGCTGTGCCGCCTGTGTCACCATGTCGATGCTTTCAGACAAGCTTATCCCCGCAGCCTGCGAGACCGACCTGGCAGGAGCCATCTCTATGTATGCCCTGACATTGGCCACCCAGCAGCCAGCAGCCTTGGCAGACTGGAACAACAACTTTGCGCAAGACCGCAACAAGTGTGTGTGCACCCACTGTGGCAACTTTGCCCGTGGCTTTGTGGGCAACGAAGACCTGAAGTTAGGTCCCTTGGGCGTGTTGGGAAGAACACTGGGCAAGGTGCGCACCTTTGGAGCGGTGTATGCCAAGGTGTCTGAGGGTCCGTTCACCTTCTTCCGCATCTCTACCGACGATCCAAAGGGCATCATCAAGGCATACCTTGGCAAGGGAGAGATTACCAGCGATCCGTATGGAATGGATGGATGTATCGCTGTGACCAAGGTGAACAATCTGCAGCAACTGCTCAAGTACATCTGTCGCAATGCCTTTGAGCATCATGTGGCATTGGTACGTACCGATGTGGTGGATGTGGTGCGCGACGCCTTGGAGAACTATCTGGGCTGGAACCTCTATACCCATGAGTAAGCCATAGGCAGAAGCAAAGCATTGAAAAAGGAAGTTATGATGATGAGGCTTTCCCTCTCTTCATAACTTCCCTTTTTTTTGATGCTTCAAGCCTATGGCGGTTAGGCGGTCAACCCAAATCGGCCATTAGCGTTATGATGATAACTGCTTATATTTTTGAACAGATGTCTTTACGTTTTGAGGGCGCAATGGGGTTCCATTGTAACCGATAAACGGAAAGACAGATGACAAAAAGCAAGCATGTTTGCGCATAACAGTCTAATGGCCGATTTGGGTTTAATAGGCTTGCTTGTCGCCAAGGAAGATGTTCCTCACCGTAAGATATATGATTCGGAAATCCAACCACATGGTCCAGTTTTCTATATACCATATATCCTTTTTAATGCGGTCTTCCATTTGCCACAGCTCTTTTGTCTCTCCTCTTGCGCCTTGCACTTGTGCCCAGCCTGTGATACCTGGCTTCACCCAGTGGCGCACCATGTACTTGTCTATCAGTGCCGAATATTCCTCTGTGTGTTTCACCATGTGAGGTCTTGGACCCACCACCGACATCGAGCCCATCAGCACGTTGATAAACTGTGGCAGTTCGTCAATGTTTGTTTTCCTCATAATGTTGCCCCACTTGGTTTTTCTTGGGTCATCCTTCGTGGCTTGCAGTTTGTCGGCATCTGCATTTACCTTCATTGAACGGAACTTCAGGCAGTAGAACTCCTCACCCAGCAGTCCGTTTCTCTTTTGTTTGAAGAATACGGGCCCTGGCATCGTTATCTTGGTGATGATGGCCACGATGATATATATCCACCAAAAGCATGTAACGAGGAACAAGGCACTGAACAGAATGTCGAAGGTGCGTTTCAGAAATTTGTTGCCCATCGTGCTCAGCGGCTCCTGTCGGATAGTCAGCACAGGCATGTCGGCCATCATCCTTACCACCATCTGTCTGTGCACATAGTTGCGCACATTGGGCACTGAGAAGAATCTTATAAGGTGACTTTCGCAGTAGTTGATGGTCTGCACTATCTCATGGGAACGGCTCGATGGCAGGTTGCAGTAAACCTGATCTACAGGGTTCTTCTCCAGCCATGCTGCCACGTCGCTCACTGTGCCCAGTCGTGTAATGGTGTCAGGCAGATGTTTGGAGTCTTTGTCTTCAAAATATCCCAGTACACGGTAGCCGGTGCTCAGTTCGCTCATCATCACCTGATAGAGATATGCCAGGTTGTGTCCGGCACCCACAAACACCACGCGCATGGTGTTCTTTCCTCTCGATCGCAGATGTCTCAGCAGTTCTCTTGCCGTATATCGGCCGTAGAACATCACCACTATACTGAAGCAGAATGATGATATGAACCTTCCTGGACGGGGTGTTGCATTGCTATCTACCAACAAGAATATTGCGAGCAGGAAGAAGTACATCGTTCCCGATTTCAGTATGCGCCCAAATATCTGATCTACTCGCACAAACTTGTCTTGTGCAAAGGGTCTGAACGTAGATACAGTGACAATATATAAAACATTGACCAGATACCACATGGTGTCAGAACCATCGTGCCATCCTATCCGCTGGAACACACCGCACAGTATGTTCACCAGTATCAGGTCAATGATAATTACAAATGCAGTTGATTTAATCCTGTCTCTTATACACATCTCCGAGCCCACGAGACAGGCAGAAAT
>CALZNR010000076.1 GCA_945827565.1 uncultured Prevotella sp. | reverse complement strand
GCAGCAAGGCATATCTATCAACAAAGAGAAACGTGCAGGTATAGAGACGTTGATTTGTATGGATGTCAGCAATTCCATGCTTGCCACTGATGTGGCTCCTTCTCGTTTGGACCGTTGCAAGATGATGGTTGAGAACATGATAGACAAGTTTCACGATGACAAGATAGGTCTGATTGTTTTTGCAGGAGATGCTTTTGTACAGTTGCCCATTACTACCGACTTTGTTTCTGCCAAGATGTTTCTCAGCAGTATATCTCCTTCGCTTATCAATACGCAAGGCACAGATATAGCCCGTGCCATCTCCATGGCAAGTCAGAGTTTTACCAAACAGCAGGGGGTGGGGCGTGCCATTATCATCATCACTGATGGAGAGAACCATGAGGGAGGTGCCCTTGAGGCAGCCAAAGAGGCTGCCAAGCAGGGACTTAAAGTGTATGTGTTGGGTGTAGGAACCGCCTCGGGTGCTCCTATCCCCGTGGGTAATGGAGACTTTATGAAAGACAACACAGGACAGACTGTAATGACTGCACTCAACGAACAGATGTGTCGTGAGGTGGCACAGGCAGGTGGAGGCACCTATATCCATGTGGAAAACAACAGCGATGCACAGCGCAAGTTGGAAGAGGCACTATCTACATTGGCACGCAAAGAGATGGAAACAACCATTTACAGCGACTATGCAGAGCAGTTTCAGGCTTTTGGACTTTTGGCACTCCTCTTATTGGTGTTAGAGGTGATGGTGTTACAGGGGCGCAATCCCTTGTCTCAGCGCTTCCGCCTTTTTCGCCCTCGTCGCAGAAAAACCACGCTGTTGCTCCTTGCTTGTCTGTGGTTTTGCACTTTAGCAGCCAATGCACAGGGAGTGTCGAAAGACCGTGCATTGATACGTCAAGGCAACACCCAGTTTCGTAAGGAGCGCTTTGCTGAGGCTGAAGTGAGCTACCGAAAGGCATTGGAGCACAATGCCAACAATGCTCAAGCGTTGTACAACCTTGGCAATGCTCTGTTGGCACAAAACAAAGACTCTTTGGCTGCTGCCATGTTCGAGAAAGGTGTTACTATAGAAAAGTCGCCTCTGCGTAAGGCTATCGGTTACCATAACATGGGTGTGCTGGCGCAGAAAAACAAGCTCTATAGCGATGCCATCAACTATTACAAACAGTCGCTTCGTCTTAATCCCATAGATGATGAGACTCGATATAATCTGGCATTGTGCAAGCGCTTGCAGAAACAGCAGCAGAAAGATCAGAAACAGCAGAATCAAGATAATAAGCAGAATCAAGACAAGCAGGATAAGGAGCAAAAACAGCAAGATAAGAAACAAGATAAACAGGATAAGAAACAGGATAAGCAGCAACCCAAGCCCGAAAACAAGATGAGCAAGGAAAATGCTGAACAGATGCTCAATGCTGCCATGCAGCAGGAACGCAATACGCAGGAACGTATGAAAGAGAAAATGCAGCAGCCTCGCAGCAGAGTGCTTGAGAAAAATTGGTAATGACTATGGTGAAGAGATATCTTATTTTAAGCGTGTTATTATGGATGGGTGTTCTGCCCCTCATCTTTCAGGAAGAGGGTGCGATACCTGTTGGAGCACTATCAGCACAAACATTTCGTGCCTCGGCTCCCTCGCAGGTGCAGACTGGACGAGAGTTCCGCTTGTCATTTACGGTGTCAACGCAGCAGGTCAGTGATTTCCGTGCTCCGCAGTTTCCTTCCGCATTTGATGTGCTGATGGGACCCAGTACCTCTTCTCAGCAGAGCATACAGATTATCAATGGACGCACCACTTCATCTGCGTCCATTACCTATACATTTATTTTGTTGCCCACCAAGCCTGGTACATACACCATTCCGGCTGCACATATCACGGCAGATGGTAAACCTCTATCATCAAACACATTGAAGATAGAAGTTTCCGGCAATGCCACACAGGGCAACTCTGGTGGCTCGCACAGCAGTGCTAGCGGAAGTATGGGAAATAGAGGGGGCAATGGTGAACTGTTTATTAAGGTAAGTGCAAACAAAAGCACGGTGGTGGAGCAGGAGCCCATCTTGCTTACCTATAAGGTGTATTCGCAAGTGCAGCTTACACAACTCAACGGTAAGATGCCCGACCTGAAAGGCTTCCATACGCAAGAGATTCCACTGCCAGCACAAAAGAGTTTCAAAGTGGAGCAGTTGGGCGGTAAAACCTACAAAACGGTGACCTGGAGCCAGTATGTGATGTTCCCACAGGTAACAGGAAAGCTCACTATACCTTCTATTCCTTTCACGGGTACGGTGATACAGGTCAACCGCAATATCGACCCGTTCGAGGCCTTTTTTAATGGCGGTTCTGGCTATGTGGAAACACAACGTAAGATTGTGGCACCTTCGTTGTCTGTTCAGGTGCAGCCGCTCCCAGCCAAGCCTGCCGATTTTTCTTTGGGTGTAGGTACATTCACCATGAAGGTAAGTCTGGACAAGTCGCAGGTGAAAGCCAACGATCCTGTAAAGCTATCGGTACAGATTCAGGGTGTGGGTAATATGAAACTGCTGAAACAGCCTGTGGTACAGGCTCCGGCAGATTTTGACCACTACGATGCCAAGGTTACAGACAAGACCCATCTTTCTGCAGCTGGTGTGCAAGGCACCATGACCTATGATTTTTTGATGGTGCCCAGACATCCTGGAAACTTCACCATACCACCTGTCACCTTCACCTATTTTGATACTTCTAAGCGTGAGTATGTTACCTTGAAGTCAGACTCTTTTGCCTTGCAGGTGGCACAGGGAAAGGGAGGAAAAGCCTATGCTCCTGTGGCATCATCGCAGGAGGATTTGCGCTTGCTTGCCAATGACATTCGCTTTATACGCACAGGCAGGGTATCGCACAGTTCTGGACAGAGCGATTTCTTTGCCTCTCCACTCTATTGGAGTATGTTGCTCCTGCAGTTGGTGGCGTTTGTTACACTGGTTGTGGTGTTCCGCAAGCGTGCCATGCAGTTGGCTGATGTGGAGGGCAGAAGGGGCAAGCGTGCTGGCAAGGTGGCATCACGCAAATTGCGCAAGGCCTATAAACTCTGTGTCAGCGGTCAGCGAGAGGCCTTCTATGATGAGGTTACTGCTGCCCTTTGGTCGTATGTAGGCGACAAGTTACATCTCTCTGGCGATAGCCTCACCCGTTCTGTGGTGGAGCAGCGTTTTAATGAGCAGGGCATTTCTGCGGACATCATCAAGATGTTTATTGATGCTCTTGACGAATGTGAATTCCAGCGCTATGCACCAGGCGATGAGGCTGGCAATATGAACAAGACTTATGACAGTGCAATGAAAGCCATTATGGAGATAGAGAATACATTCTCAATGTCATCAAAGAGAGAGAAAAAAACTGTCAGACACACGTTGTTGATAATGCTTCCGTTATTGTCGGTGTTGTTTTGTTCTTGTGGTGACAATGTTCAGCAAGACTCTTACAACCAACTGAAGCAGCAGGCAGACAGTGCCTATGTGCAAGAGCGTTATTCGCAAGCCATCAGCCTTTATGAACAGTTGCTCAAACAGGGCGAAAATGCTGATGTATATTACAATCTTGCTGGAGCCTACTACCGTACAGAGAATATCACTCGTGCTGTTCTCAACTACGAGCGTGCACTGTTGCTCGAGCCAGGAGATGCAGATATCAGGTTTAATCTCCAGATGGCACGACAGAAGACCACTGACCGTATCACTCCGGAATCGCCCCTGTTTATCGTAACCTGGTATCAAACACTGGCACATCTTTTCAGTGCCAATGAGTGGGCGTATATCACGCAGGGTGCACTTACCTTGCTCATCATCTTTGTATTGGTACTGCTCTTCGCCGTGTCGATACCTTTGCGAAAAGCGGCTTTTGTCTCCGCCTTGCTGATGCTCCTGACAGTGACACTAAGCACCATATTTGCCTTCCAGTGCTATCACGAACGCACGCATCGTAGCCATGCCATTGTGGTTAGTGGTGCCACCAATGTCAGTAGTACACCTTCGCAGGGAGGCACCACGCTGTTTCTTCTGCATCAAGGCACCAAGGTGCGCATTATCGATGACAGTATGCAACAATGGAAAGAAATAGAACTGGCAGATGGAAAACGTGGTTGGATATCGGTCCAGTCGATAGAGAAGATATAGCATGTCCATGGTAGAGTATTTTGTTCAACTTGATCATCAGTTGCTGTTGTGGATCAATGGTTTCCACACGCCCTTCCTTGATGGGATAGTGCCCATCTTTACCCATGCAGCCACGTGGATACCCATGTATGTTGCGCTGTTTTGGCTGGTTATCAAGAGCAATCAAACGGTTACACAGATAGCCACCATTGTTGCCTGTGCGGGCCTCTGCGTGCTGCTCACGGGCACCCTCGATGATATGTTTGTAAAGCCTATGGTGGCAAGGCTACGCCCCACTCATAACCCTACAATAGGCATTTTGGTGAATACTGTTGACGGATATCGAGGAGGGTTGTATGGCTTTTTCTCTGCCCATGCTGCCAATACGTTCAGTATAGCTGTCTTTTTCTGTCTGCTCGTGCGTAGCAGGTTGATGTCGTGCATGTTGGTGGGCTGGTCTTTGCTCAACTGTTACACCCGTCTATATCTTGGCGTGCATTATCCGTTCGATATTCTCGTGGGACTATTGTGGGGCGGATGTATGGGCTGGCTCGTATATGTGCTCTATGTGCGTAGTGGCATTTGCCCTCCTCTCAACAAGCGTTTCGTGTCGTCGCAGTTCACCGATACAGGCTATCGTCTGTCTGATGTCAGGGTGGTGATAACAGTGTTCACCTTCACCTGCTTCTATGCGATGTATAGGGCACTCATAAGTTAAATTATTGTTTATAATTCGTAATGAACACCATGGTAGAAGACATCAAAATCAGCGACTATAATTACAACCTTCCTGATGAAAGAATAGCCCGCTATCCGTTGCCGCAGCGCGACAAGTCTAAACTGCTGGTATATCGTCAGGGACAGATAGATACCGATGAGTTCAGTCATCTGTCACAGTATCTGCCTGCGGGCGCCCTGATGGTGTTCAACAACACCCGGGTGATACAGGCGCGCCTACATTTTCGTAAACCTACTGGTGCGCTGATTGAGGTGTTTCTGCTTGAGCCACATCTTCCTGCAGCCTATGAAGAGATATTCCAAAGCAAGGGCAAGTGCGAATGGCATTGCCTGGTTGGTAATGCAAAAAAGTGGAAGGAAGGCTCTTTGAGAATGGAGATTCCTGGAATGACTGGCGAGGGATATTTTCTTGAGGCAGAGCTTATTTCAGAAGCAAAGAGCGGAGATAGAGTGGGGGATACCGTAAACTCAGCAGAGGGCAATGCAGAGAAAACAAATAATGAGGGATTGATAGTAAGGCTCACTTGGAATCACCCCACAGCTTCCTTTGCCGAGGTGCTTGAGGCGGTGGGAGAATTGCCGATACCTCCTTATCTTAACAGACAAACGGAAGCATCTGATACGGTGACTTATCAAACTGTTTATTCCAAAATAAAAGGAAGTGTGGCAGCTCCTACTGCAGGACTTCACTTCACTCCAGCAGTACTCAGCGAACTTGATGCCAAGGGAATACAGCGTGAGGAGCTGACACTGCATGTGGGTGCAGGCACTTTCAAACCAGTTAAGAGTACACTTATAAGTGGGCATCCTATGCACACCGAGCATGTGTGTGTGAAGCGAAGTACCATAGATCTGCTTCTCAAACATCAGGGTGAGGCAATTGCCGTGGGCACCACCAGTGTACGTACCCTGGAGAGTTTATATTATATGGGAGTCATGGTTTCCGAGCATCCCGAGATCTCTCCCGAACGGTTACACGTCACCCAGTGGCAACCCTATCACACATCGCCCACGCTGACCACGGTAGAGGCGTTGCAGCAACTGGCACTCTATATGGATTGCCAGCAGTTGTCGCAGTTGCGTGCCAGTACTGCCATCATGATTGCTCCGGGTTACCAGTATCACGTGGTGCGCATGATAATCACCAATTTCCATCAGCCACAGAGCACCTTGCTCCTTTTGGTAAGTGCTTTTGTAGGTGAACGTTGGAGAGACATCTATCGTTATGCTCTTGACCATGATTATCGCTTTTTGAGTTACGGTGACTCTTCATTGCTGATTCCTTGAGTTCAGATAAAGACAAAAACCATCAAAAAACACAAGAAAAGATGTACGGATATATCAAAGTGGCGGCAGCCGTTCCCTCAGTGCAAGTAGCCAATCCTGTCTATAATGTGCAGCAGGCAGTCCAGATGATCCAGCAGGCACATCAGGCAGGTGTGAGTGTAGTGTGCTTCCCAGAACTAAATATTACGGGCTACAGTTGTCAAGACCTCTTTCGCAGCCACTCGCTGATGCACCAGGCCGACGAGGCATTGTGCACACTGCTTCAGCAAACGGCATCTCTTCCCATCATTGCTATTGTGGGTATGCCTGTTGCCACTGGCATTCATCTGTACAATTGTGCTGTGGTGATACAGAGTGGAAAGATATTGGGATTGGTGCCAAAGACTTTTTTGCCTAACTATGGTGAGTTTTATGAGCAGCGCTGGTTCGCCTCAGCCTCTCGCTTGCAGCCTGCGATGGTTACACCTGTCTCTTATACACATCTCCGAGCCCACGAGACAGGCAGAAATGTCGT
>CALZNR010000075.1 GCA_945827565.1 uncultured Prevotella sp. | reverse complement strand
CTTCCTCTCAGAACCCCTACCGATCGTCGCCACGGTGAGCCGTTACCTCACCGTCAAGCTAATCGGACGCATCCCCATCCCTAACCAACAAGTCTTTACTCTTCATTAGATGCCTGCAAAAGAGAACATAAGGCATTAATCCGTCTTTCAACGGGCTATTCCTTAGTTAGAGGTAGGTTGGATACGCGTTACTCACCCGTGCGCCGGTCGCCATCAAAGTTTGCAAGCAAACTTCATGCTGCCCCTCGACTTGCATGTGTTAAGCCTGTAGCTAGCGTTCATCCTGAGCCAGGATCAAACTCTTCATTGTAAAATAATTATTCTTTTTCTCTAAGCTCAGATGATTCTCGTTATACGTAATCTATTCAAGAAATTCAAACGGTTCGTTTTACTTCTACCCATCTGCATCATCATACATCCACATCCATAATACAAAACATGGACAACAACAACACAGACGCTTCTTCTTGTACTACTACTCTGTTATGTAAATCTTTCAAAGAACTCTTTCTTAAAACTCCCGAACAAACAGTTGATTGTCGAAAGCGGATGCAAAGGTACGACTATTTTTTAAACCACCAAACTTTTTCAAGAATAAATTGACCATTTTTCTTCCTTTTTTTATTTTCATTGATTCATATCAATTTTAATCCTCCTTTTCATTTTATATATAAAAGGGGCTTGAGAAGAAAACTTTATAGTGGAGGATGGGGAGATGCAAGAAAATGGATGCGGACATTCTGAACCATGCGCACAACGGCTGTGCAACGCTCCCCACCCTATAGTTTGCCATGTTCTTGATAGGAATAGTAGCAACCGTCGGTGATTACGAGATGGTCGAGCAGGTGTATTCGCATCAGTTTGGCGGCATCTCCCACACGTTTGGTCAGCATATTGTCTTCATTGCTGGGAATAATACTCCCGCTGGGATGGTTGTGGCAGAGTGCCATCACCGTGGCATTGCACAACAGTGCCGATTTTATCATCACCCTCACATCTACCGCTGTTTCCGTGAATCCGCCTCGTGAGATGCGCTCTGCCTTGATGAGTTGAAATCTCTGGTTCATCAGCAGCACCCACGCTTCTTCCACATCCAGATCTTGCATCCTGGGGTGCATAAAGCGGTAGATATCCTCTGCCGACTTCATCAGTGGCCGTTCCTCCACCTTCTGCCCCTGTCGGCGCTTGCCCAGTTCGCAGGCAGCCAGCAGGGTAATGGCCTTTGCCGTTCCTATCCCCTTGTATGCCATCAAGTCGGCTATCGACATCTTCCCCAGCGTGTTAAGATTATTGGCGCAGTCGGTCATCACCCTCTGCATCAGCGCCACAGCACTCTCCTTTGGTGTGCCCGAGCCTATGAGTATAGCCAGCAGTTCTGCATTGCTCAGGGCGGCAGGTCCCTGTGCCATCATCTTTTCTCTCGGCCGGTCGTCGGGAGCCAGACTTGCGATGCGTATGCTGTTTCTGTCAGTCATAGAAGCTCTTGTCAAAAGCACTAAACTCCTTCTTTCCCCACAAACATCTCTTCCACCACGCCTGAATAAAGCCGAAGCCATAGCCCATCAATTGCACAAAGGCCGCACCCACAGAGATAAAGC
The DNA here is from genome assembly GCA_945827565.1 of uncultured Prevotella sp. Taxonomy (GTDB): domain Bacteria; phylum Bacteroidota; class Bacteroidia; order Bacteroidales; family Bacteroidaceae; genus Prevotella. Next base: position 5,147 of record CALZNR010000075.1, on the reverse strand, counting down.
CTATGTGAATACTCTTGTTGCAGATGGCAGAATGAACCATCACAAGCAGCGCATAGAGGATGATGGGAGCCAGACACGCCAGCACGAAGGCATACCAGTGATAGAAATGCTCCTGACTGCCATACACCATCATTACCCTGCCCACGCAGGCGGCAAGAAACAGCAGTATCACTCCCACCGTGAACACCATGGGCAGCAGGTGCACCAGCTTGAGCGACTCGGGATATTTTTTGTACAGGTTGATTCGTGCGATACCGCTGTTATATACCTGTCGGAAGAACTTACGCATGTCGGTGCGCCGTTTGTGCCACACCCACGCCTCGGGAAAGAGGCGGCAGCGACAGCCTGCTTTGAAGATACGGATACTGAAGTCTATATCCTCACCGAAGCGCATTTTCGAGAAACCTCCCAATGCCTTATACACTTCGGCCCGTATGCCCATATTGAACGAGCGTGGATAGAACTTGTCCAGTTTCTTCTTCCCTCCTCGTATGCCTCCGGTGGTAAAGAACGAGGTCATGGAGTAGCTGATGGCTTTCTGCGTATCAGTAAACGAGTCGTGTGCGCGGTCTGGTCCGCCAAAGGCGTCGGCAGGTTCTCTTTCCAATTCCTTTTCCACCTCTTCCAAATAGGTTTCCGGCAACACTACATCAGAGTCGAGCACTATCAGATATTCTCCCTGCGCCCTTTCTGCACCGTAGTTACGGGTCTGCCCTGGTCCGGAGTTGGATTTTTGGAAATATTTCAGGTCGAGCACATCGCTGTATTTTCGGCACACCTCATCACAGGGCACTTGCGACCCATCTTCCACCACTATCACCTCAAAGGATTTCAATGTTTGCCTTGTCAGGCTCTCCAGCAGTTCACTCACCTCGTCAGGACGGTTGAACACGGGCACTATAAACGAGAATTTCATATTTTCTTGATATTGTGGCACGAGACCTATGCCTTGCACTGCCGCATGCCTGTTGTCGTTGCAAATGGGAGGGTAAAGTTATGAAAAAATCCTCAAACGAAAAAACAATCCATATATGTTTTCTTCGTCTGAGGATTATCTGCGGCTTCACACGCCCTGACAGTGAGCCTTTTGCGGCCTGCCAGCAACTTTTATTCCTTTGCTCTCTGCAGATAGCTTCCGTCGCGGGTATCTACCTGAATCAAGTCGCCCTCGTTGATAAACAGGGGCACGCGCACCTCCACGCCTGTTTCCAGGGTAGCGGGCTTGGTGGCATTGGTAGCGGTATCACCCTTTATGCCTGGCTCTGAGTGAGTTACTCTGAGATAGGTCTTCACGGGCATTTCAGCATAGAGGATAGTGCCGTCGGTGGTATCTGTCACCACTTCCACCACATCGCCTTCCTTCATATACTCGTGTCCAATCACCAAGTCATTGGCGATAGGAATCTGCTCAAATGTTTCCTGGTTCATAAAGATGCGTCCGGTAGGATCTTCGTAGAGATACTGGTAGGGGCGACGCTCAATAATCACGTCTTCCAGTTTGAATCCCACCTGGAATGTACGGTCAAGCACTCTGCCGTCGGTCACGTTCTTCAGTTTGGTGTTCATCACGGTATTTCCCTTGCCAGGCTTTCTGTGCTGGAAGTCGATGCACACCCAGATACCGCCATCCATTCTAATGGCAGTTCCTTTTTTAATGTCTTGTGAGTTAATCATATATAACTTTATTGATGTTTGTGGGTGGGTTCTGTATTCTCCACCGGTAGTTTACTACTGCGACGGAGGCTTGATGCCACCCGCCATTCACTGAAATTCATTGAATATGGGTGCAAAGTTAAGGTTTTTTCCGAAAAAAACATAAAACATCGCACTAAAAATAGCATAATTCTTGGTTATTTCTAAATTATTGCCTAACTTTGCAGCCCAAAAGTGTGGATTACCCCTTGGAATAATAACATAAAAACATATACAAGCAATGAAAAGAACATTTCAGCCTCACAACAGGAGGAGAGTAAACAAGCACGGCTTCCGTGAGAGAATGGCCACCAAGAACGGCCGCAGGGTATTGGCTTCACGTCGCGCTAAGGGACGCAAAAAGCTCACAGTATCTGACGAGCATCACGGAAAATAATCTTCCTCCGCTCATCAGATAGATGGAATTAAGTTAGAGAGAGGGTGTATCAAAACTCAGTGTTTTGATACACCCTCTTGCATTTCAGCATGTCTCCTTCAGGCACCTCGTCACACAATGATTCCGAACCAAGGACAGAAGAACTGCATTTGCAGTGGAAAATTAGCAATTCAAAATTCGTTCGTGACGATTTTTTACCCTATCTTTGCACATATTTATTATGCACCCCTCCCGGATGCGCACCATAACACAGCTAACGCCCATGAAGGTAAGAGATTTTTTTAAAAAGTTATTCGCTCCCTTTGTAGTCATCAACCTGACTGCCATGGCTCTTGTGGTGGTGGCAATGGTGGTGGGCTTGCAGTTCGCACTCGACGCATACACCAAGCACGGCGAGTCTATAGCCATCCCCGACTTCAACGGCATGAACATCGACAAGGCCCGAAAGATGATGGAAGAGCAGGGCATCACCATCATGGTGACCGATTCGGGGCGCAACAAGCACATGCCCGCCAACGTGATTCTGCTACAAACACCCGAGGCAGGGGCACACATCAAGAGCGGTCGCACCATCTACGTCACCGTTAACTCGCTCTCCTCACCCCTTGTGGCCATCCCCGATATCATAGACAACAGCAGTGCACGCGAGGCAGAAGCACGCCTGCGCAGCATGGGCTTTGTGATGCTCTCGCCACAGTATGTAGAGGGCGAACAAGACTGGGTGTATGGCGTTACCTGTCGTGGCAGACGACTGACAACGGGTGAAAGGGTGAGCACCGACCTGCCTCTGTCGCTTGTGGTGGGCAGCGGCACCTACGGCAATGAGGGCGAAATAGACACGGTGGATATCAACTACAGCAACGCCGAAGGCGACATCGATGAGTTTGAAGAGGTGAACGGTCCCTCCGAGTAAAGCCTCGCCGGCACCAACACCACAGCATAAGAACAACGAAATACTGACTCTCTAACAGGAAAAAGATGACAGAAGAACCACTGCCACTGACCGATGAGGTGGACGACGATGAGCAACAACAACTGTACGAGCACTTCCGCATAGAAGTAGATCGCGGACAGGTGGCGGTGCGTGTGGATAAGTTTCTCTTTGAAAAACTACAGCACTCCAGTCGCAACCGCATACAGAAGGCGGCAGATGCCGGATTTGTGCACGTGAACGACAAACCCGTGAAGAGCAACTACAAGGTGCGGCCGGGCGACTCGGTGACACTGATGCTCGACCGTCCACACTTCGACACCACCATCGAACCCGAAGACATACCGTTGGAGGTGGTGTATGAAGACGAACAGCTGATGGTTATCAACAAGCCCGCTGGCATGGTGGTTCACCCTGGATGCGGCAACTTCAGCGGCACACTGGTCAATGCCGTGGCATGGCATCTGAAAGACAATCCCAACTATGACCCCAACAGTCCGGAGGTGGGACTGGTGCACCGCATCGACAAAGACACCAGCGGACTGCTCGTAGTGGCCAAAACCCCCGAGGCAAAGAGTGCGCTGGGAGTGCAGTTTTTCAACAAGACCACCCACCGCAGCTACAACGCCCTGGTGTGGGGCAACTTTGTGGAAGACGAGGGTACCATAGAGGGCAACATAGGGCGCGACCCCAAAGACCGCCTGCGCATGGCTGTATTCCCCACCGACAGCAACGAGGGCAAACCTGCCGTGACCCACTATCGCGTGATGGAACGCTATGGCTACACCACCCTGGTGGAGTGCATCCTGGAGACCGGGCGCACACACCAGATACGTGCCCACATGAAGCACATCGGTCATCCCCTCTTTGCCGACGAGCGCTACGGAGGCACCGAGATACTGCGTGGCGAGCGCACCACCTCTTACCGCCAGTATATACACAATGCCTTCAAACTATGCCATCGCCAGGCTCTTCACGCCCGTACCTTAGGCTTTGTACATCCCACCACCCACCAGCAGATGGACTTCACCAGTCAGCTGCCGGCAGACATGGAGGCACTGATAGAGAAGTGGCGCGGGCGCTTCCTTGCAACAGACAACAATCAAATATAATCACAACACACGTTTATGGAAACAAAGAGAAATATCGCCATCGTTTGTGGCGGAGATTCTTCAGAACACAATGTGTCTCTGCGCTCTGCACAGGGCTTGTACTCCTTCTTTGACAAAGAGCGCTACCATGTGCTCATCGTTGAAATCAAAGGCACCCGCTGGCAAGTGAACCTGCCCGACGGCACCGCCACCCCCATCGACCGCAACGACTTTTCATACACCATAGAGGGCAAGAAGCACTACTTCGACTATGCCTATATCACCATCCACGGCACACCAGGAGAGAACGGACTGCTACAAGGCTACTTCGACCTCATCGGTATGCCCTACTCCACCAGCAACGTATTGGTAGAGGCTCTCACCTTCAACAAGTTTGTGCTCAACCAGTATCTGCGTGGCTACGGCATCACCGTGGCAGACAGCCTGCTCATCCGCAAGGGCTATGAAGAAGTGGTGAGCGACGACGAGATAGAAGAGCGCATCGGTATGCCCTGCTTTGTGAAACCCGCAGCCGACGGCAGCAGCTTCGGTGTGTCAAAGGTGAAGAACAAAGACCAGTTGGCTCCTGCCATCCGCAAGGCCATTCTGGAGAGCAGCGATGTGATGGTGGAGAGTTATCTCGAAGGCACCGAAATCTCTATCGGCTGCTACAAAACCAGGGAGAAGTCGGTGGTGTTGCCTGCCACCGAAGTGGTGACCAGCAACGAGTTTTTTGACTACGACGCCAAATACAACGGACAGGTGCAAGAGATTACTCCCGCCCGTCTCAGCGAGGAAACGGCACAGCGCGTGGCACAGCTCACCTCGCACATCTACGACATTCTGCGCTGCAACGGCATCATCCGCATAGACTATATCATAGGCAAGGGCAAGGGACGCAACGGAGAAACGGTGGACAAGATCCAAATGCTGGAAATCAACACCACCCCGGGCATGACCCTCACCAGCTTCATCCCACAACAGGTAAAGGCTGTCTCTTATACACATCTGACGCTGCCGACGATATGCAGTGTGT
>CALZNR010000074.1 GCA_945827565.1 uncultured Prevotella sp. | reverse complement strand
CCAATGGGGCCTGGCTTTTTCATTGCCTCCAATGTGGCATCCCATTTCTTACGCAATTTCTCCAACTCGATAATCTGAGTTTGGATTTGGGCGCGTTCCTCTTCCGTGGCCACCTTTAGGCGGTCATTGTAGATGGCCAATGCCTCATCCAATTGCTCATACGTGTGGATTTGCTCAATGGGTGTCGGCACTTTGGCATTACGCTCCATCTGGGCTTTCAATCCCTGCAAACGCTTAATTTCGGCATCAATGCCTTGCAGATTCTCGGCACTGGCCTTTTTTCTCAACGCCTGTTGGCGGCTGATGGCCTCGTCTATCTCTTCCAGCGTGTCGGGGTTCTGCAAATCCCATCCGTTGGCCAAATCCTTTGCGGCCTGTGCTGCTTCCTCGGCTTCGGCAATCTGCTGGCGCAAAGATGTAATAAGCTGCTTGTTGGCTGGGTCTGCTGCCTCCAACTGCTTCTTATACACACCGATGTTGTGTGTAAGGTCGGCATAACTCTTTGCGCCCTCAATGATTTTGTCATTATTGGGGTCGCCCTTTGTGTTGGTTGTGTTAGTTGTTCTGGTAGGCGTGGGTTTAACCTTAGCCGTGGCGGCTTTGGCATCGGCGGCAATGTCACTCTCGATTTTCCTGCTGCGCTCTTGGGATGCTGCCAATGCGTCGCGGCTGCTCTGCATATTGGGGTTTTTGCCGATATTGGCGTTGTGCTGTGCTGCGCCCTTGTCAGTATAAACCCAATGGCCACCGCTGTTGACGTACTCCATGCCTTTCTCGGCTGAATGGCCTGCCGGGTAAAACTCACCCTCTTTTCTTACGGGTTCGCCTGCCTGCACGGTGTTCTCTTGGCGGTATTGCTCATCACCACGGGCAATCTCATCGGCCAAATCCATTTGGATTCGGTACTCTTCTGTGAGTTGTGCCAGACGGGCGGCGGCTTTGGCTCTGGCCTTGAACGATTCCACAACGGCATCGGTATTGCCGACAAACGTATCTTCGGCATCCTTGGCGTTGGTTATCTTCAACCCCAATTCCTCAAATGCCTTTTTGTTGTCCTTAATCCATTGGGCTTTTGCATGGGCTGTTGACAGTGCTTTCCATGCCGTCTGCAATTGGGTGTATTTTGTCATTAGACTGCTGTACACCTCTGACTGCTTGTTGGCAAAAGCATCCTGCGCCTGCTGGGCGGTATCGGCCACACGGTCAATCTTCTCTGTCGTATCTTCGGCGGCATCGCTGGCATCCTCAAATGCTCCCGTTAGTTTTTCAACGGCAAACGTGACACCTGCAATGAGCACACCAACGCCCGTTGCCATCATCAAACCACGTATTGCAATCTTAGCGGCTGTGGCCTGAAACGCCACACCTTTCAATGCAGCACTGAACACACGGGAAAAAGCGGCGGCACGGCTCGCCCTCAAACCAAATGCCAGCATTGCCACACCTCCGGCCTTAGTACGGGCAATCATTAAAGCATGGGCAATGTTGAGGCCCTTGATGGCTTTTGTGAGGCTGGTAACGCTTAATATGGTCATGCCCAATTGGGCGGTAAAATTCAAATATGGCTGTATGCCTCCCACGATCCCTGCAATGAGGTCAGTAACGGCGGCAAACTGATTCTTTAGCATCTGAGTTGTGGCCGCTCCCGTGCTGCTCATCGTCTCAAACGCCTTGTCAATTGTTCCTGCACTGTTATCCAGCGCGGTAATGTTTTCGTCAAACTTAGCGGCCATTTCTCCCGTTAGGCCATTGACCAAACGCAATGCCTCGGCACGTCCGAAAAGTTTGCTGTAAATAGATTCTTTGAGTTGGCCGGACTTCTGGGCGTATGCCGTAACGGTACGGTCTAACTCTTGCAGATAGTTACGCAAACCACCTGCGGCTTGGATGGATGCAGCATTGAACGATATACCCATTTCCTCGGCCATCTTCTGGCTCTTGCTGCTCTCCTTTGTTAATGCGGTCAGTACACTTGCAAGCTGCGTAGCCACCTCTGACGTGTTACCCGTTACGCCCGTCAACGTACTCATCACAGCCAGCATTTCCGTGAATGACACGCCCAACTGCGCTGCCTGGCCCGTGACGGATGGCAGGGCGGCGGCTAACTGCTCAAACGATGTCACACCGTTCTTGGCGGTCAACTGTATCTTGTCCTGAATATCTTGGGCGGCTGACCATTTCAAACCATAGTTTTTAATGACAGTCGAAGTGACTTTGACCACCTCGCCAACATCGGCAATGCCACCGACGGCGGCACGGCTCGATGCTCTTAGGTAATCAATCCAATTATCTTCGGGAACGCCATTTGAAATGACTTGATACAAACCATTGGCCAACTCATCACGGGCCATTGGTATTGACTTACTCAGTTCGGCAACCTGGTCTTTCAGTTGCTCAAATCCCTCGGCATCCTTGCCAGCCATAGTGTTGGCGGCTTTCATGGCTGCGCCAAATGTACGGCTGTCCTCAGTGAGGGTGTTGAGTACGCCAGATATTTGTTGGATAGAGTTAGTAACAGCACCGATGGCAACAACGCTCTGCGTCCATTTCATAAACGCTTTGTCGGCGGCTGTCACGCGGTCATGCACCAACCCTAAATCGTTGGCCAACTGCTTGACGTTGGTTGAGGCTTGCACAACCACATCTTTGCCGTCAACTTGCAGCTTTATATTAAATTTTACGTCTTTTGCCATATCTGCTGTTACTTCTTAATTCGTTTCAATAGGCTTTCCAATCTTGCCTTATCCTCTTCGGCGGTCGGCAATTTACGGTCGGCCTTGCTCTTCTTTTCCCATGGGAATGGCAATAACTTTTCGGGTGTTACCTTTTTCTTGGTGTGCGGCTGTATAGTTATCGCGGCCAACATTCGCATACGCTCCCATCCACAACGGTACTCAGTTTCCAATTTGTCTTGATAGGCATCATAAATGTGTTGGAACTCTTCACGGGTCAATCTGCAAAAATCGTCATACGACAAACCGATGCAGCCAACCGCAATGCCTAACAACTCATAAATGCCTACTGACTTTTTTTTTCGGTATCTGCGCTATCCTCTGGGGCCTGGCCCTCGGCATCGCCCATTACGGCATTGCTCCAATCGGTCATATCATCTGCACTGATGCTGTCAGCAAAATCCATTAACTCCATGTCGAACTCAATGCCATCATGCTTACACGCTGAGACAATGCAGCACCACAAATAAGTACAAATGTCGGTAAAACTGCCTTGCTCAATTTCGGTAATCTCACGGCCCGTTTCTCTTTTGAAACGGAGCATTGCTCCCATCGTTGGCCGACAGGGGTAATGCTTTCCGTTGATAGATATTTCCACCTTTTTCATACTGCGGTATTATTAGGCGGCTTCTACGGTCACAACGCACGTGTCTTTGAACACTGCACCACCAACCGTTATCTGGGCGGTAATGGTTGACGTGCCAGCGGCCACGGCGGTTACAACGCCATTGGCAACGTTGGCCTTGGCAGTTGCGCTGCTTGACCATGTTACAGACGTGCCATCGGGCAATACAGTAGGCAACAATGTTACCTTATCACCAACTTTCAGTTTCAGTTGGGATGCGTTGAGGCTGATAAATCCACCTGCCTTGCCGGGGTAAATCTCAGGCTCTCCGTCGTTCTCCAGACTGATTGAGTAAGTGGCATCGTCCTGTGCAGGGCTGGTTTCCTCCAGCGTCGCAATAACGAAATTGCCCTTAACGTAGGGGTCGGCATCGCCACCTCTCTTAAAGGCAACAACCTCGACGCTCTGTCCCTGGCCCCAAAGGGGTGCAACCTGCTCATAACCGTTTTCGGTCTCGTTGTAATAGCGCAAACCCTCTGCACTAATGGAAATACTGAGGCCCGTAACGCCTTTGCCTTTCCACAATCCCGAACTCTGGGAGGCGGCTGCAACGGGCTTAACTGCACGGTCTTTCGTCTCACTATTGAAAGTGAGAGTGTGCGTGGTGCAATGGCCAACGGCCTGACCACCGACCTTTAACAAAAGGTCACTACCATTAACGTAACTCATAATTCTTATGCTTTAATTGTGAATATTAAATATTGAACGTAGGCATCATCTTGGTATCTCTCATCGCCGCCAGACAATGTGCAACTGCGCATTTTCAAACCGTCAATCTCTTTCTCTTGACAATCCAGCACCTCGCGCACTATCTCAGCCAACTCAATGCCGCTCTCATAGTCTTTGGTGAAACACGCCACCTCGACTGTCACCGTGTCGGCGTTGCCGCCCTTAAAGGGGCCTGGCTCAATGTCAGCCCGACGATATGCAATGTATGGCAATTTGGCCTCATCGGTAACAACGGGGAAAACCTTTGTCACCTTTGCTGCCTTAATCTTCACGCTCTCAGTTAGGAGTTTGCGGATAATCTTGCCAATGCTTAATGATGTCATAGATGCTGCCTATTAGATAAAACCACATTTCCGTGCCACGTTCTCAACGGCTCTGCCAACTTCGGGGGTCAAACCTGCTTCGACGGCTTGGAACATTTCAGGGGTCGCCCTTTCCAGAAAACGGTACGGTTTCATCCGGCCCGTCTTAATGCCACCCTTTCGTATGTACTGCCATGCTCCACCAATTCTGCCCTGCGCCTTTGCCGTGTTGTGTGCGTTGTCGGCTTTCACTCGCTTGCCTCCACGCTTACGGGCAATCGTGCCCTCTTCTGCCCACATCAAAACGGGTTTCTTGAATCCCTTACGGTTCTGATGCATTGACTTCTCACCTTTACCCGTCTTTCTGCTTGCGGCTCTGGCCTTGACCGTCACCATAAATCCCGTGGCTCTGTTGGGATTGTAAATGTACGTTCTAATTCCTTTCTTCCAGTCTGCCGTGTTACCCTGCACGTGCAAATCCGTCGCGGCCAATCTGTCCTGTGCTATCTTCTGGGCTTTCTTGGCCTCGGCTCTTATGGCACTTCGCAAAGATTTCTTGATTTCCTTGCCGTCCATCTGCTTCAACAGATACTGCCATTCGCTGCCTGTGTATTCTTTGGGTTTCATCGGCTGCTGGGTTACTCGTTCACACGCTCACAAATCAATGTTTTCATACCTTTGTCAATGTTAGGGATTATCGCGGTCACGGTGTACAAATGGCCACCCAATTGCTGCACTCGCCAATTTTCATCGACGGGGTGCGCGTCTCGGATATTGAACTCAGCATTATAATCTGGGAAATGCTCACCAACCTCTTCACTCCTGCGGCCATTGTTCTTTACCCTTTCGGCATTGACAATGCGCGTTTGTTCGTAGGTGGTTTTGGCCTCGCCAAAATCATTCTCGATCGTGCTGGGCATCAATAACGCCAACTTGTATTTCATGCGTCCTGCAATCATTCCTTGTCTTTCACTAACTTTCGGTATGGCTTAATCAATGCAGACAGAGAATCAGGCACTTGGTGCATCTGCGTTGTGCTTACGCTCTCGCGCTGATTGTACCAATGGGCTGCCAACATCATAATCGCTTGTACAACGGGCGTTGGTATCTCACCGTTTCCAATGGCTTTCAACTCATCTTCCGTGCGGTGGGTTGCCGTGATAACGCTTACCTCTGCGGCATCCAAAAGGTGCTGCATATAATCATCATCATCGGCAAAATCGTCTGCCCTGACGTGCTTTTTGAAGAGTGCCAAATCCACTGCTGCCATTGACTAACCAAACTTTAATTTATTATCGTATGAACAGAAAGAAAAGTCTTAGGATGCCGGGGCAACCTCGCCCATGAGGAATGCTTCCTCACGCACGGTCTTGGTTGCATAGTCCGTGTTGAGTACGAAATCCACGCTGTCCTTACGAGCCTGGCTGTACGGGTCAACGATGAAACGGAGCGTGCCAAACAGTCCCATTGGCTGGTAACGCCAATCACCCAAACCGATGTACTCAGTCACAACGCTTACCTCGGCAATCTTGCCGCCGTCGGGGCTGGTAATCTTAGCCAGCGCGTGCGCAATGGTGTCACCACTCACCTTGTAAGTAACGGTGTCTCTGTCTTGCAGGGTGTAAGCTGCCCATGCGTTCGTCGACCCTGCCGTATATTTCTGGTACGACTTGACAATCTTACGAATGGTGTTGGTGGTGTACACGGGTAATCCGCAAAGTACGCCATTCTGGAGCATAGGCACAAAAATGCCCTTTTCGTTGATGGGCGTACCCTCCAGAATTGCGGCCATGCTCTTAGTCATAACCCAACAAAGGTGGTCGCCTGTAATACCCGTTTCAAGCACTGCGGCCTTCATCTGGGCATTGAGTTGCTGGAATGTAGGAACATTCGACAATGCAATCTTCTTTGCCTTAACAGAATCCTTGGCAAACGGGCCAATCAGTCCAGCGGATGCGGCGGTCTGGTTGACTGCCTCCGTGCTAAACAGAATCTTGTTGAGCAACTGACGCACTGCCAGCGGCATGATCTCGCGCACAATCATCTCCAAAACGCCGTCACTCTGGTTGAGGCTCTGGTTGGTTACGGGGATAGCAATGCCAATACGGGCCGGTGATGCGGTCATCTTGCTAAACGGAATCTTGGTGTCTGAAAGTGCTGCACCCTCACCCAAAACAGTAGCCTCAACCATCTCATACATTGGCCAAACGAAATCGCCAGCCAAACCCGTAGGCATGGGCAAACCTACCTTGTCGAGAATGAAACCCTCTTGCAGGGGCTTCAAAATATCCTGCACATTGAGGGGGATGATGCCGCCAGCGTTCACATCGGAAACCATCATCATGTCACGGACAAAAATAATTTCCGACTTTTTGCCGTTCTTCGCGTTCTCGCGGATGAGGGTAATGGCTTCCTCAGCGGCGTTGGGGTTCTCACGCAGATGCTCGGCTGTTG
>CALZNR010000073.1 GCA_945827565.1 uncultured Prevotella sp. | reverse complement strand
TCTTTGCACATACATATATAATAAACCAACCGAATGTCTCAAGAAACATTCGCAACAGTACTGCTAACAAATCGAAACCATGGAAGACAAAAAGCATTTTTTTGCCGTTGATTTGGGTGCCACCAGCGGACGCACCATTATCGGCACACTGGTCAACGACCGTATCGAATTGGAAGAGTTGACTCGTTTTGACAACAACCTGATAGAAACGGGCGGACACTTCTATTGGGACATCTATGCCCTTTATTTTGAAGTAATCAAAGGCCTGAAACTCGTGGCACAGCGCAACATCGCCATCACCTCTATCGGTATTGACACTTGTGGACTTTGTATGCGTGGGCAAAGACGGGGCACTGCTGCGCAACCCACTGGCATACCGCGACCCGCACACCTTTGGCATGATGGAAGACTATTTTGAGAAGGCTGTGGACAAGAAGACGGTGTATGACATCACCGGTATTCAGTTTATGAACTTCAACTCACTGTTCCAGTTGTATGCCATGCGCAAGAACAACGATACAGCACTGGAGCACGCTGAAAAGATACTCTTTGTGCCCGATGCGTTGAGCTATATGCTTACGGGCAAGATGGTATGCGAGTACACCATCGCCTCCACCAGTCAGATACTGGACCCCAAAACCAAGCAACTTGATGCCAAACTGTTACAGAGTGTAGGTCTCTCTGCTGACAACTTTGGCCCCATGGTAAACCCTGCCACAGAGATAGGCACCATCACCGAGGAGGTGCAACGCATGACAGGATTGGGAGCCGTGCCCGTGATTGCCGTGGCTGGTCACGACACGGGTAGTGCAGTGGCTGCTGTGCCTGCCAAGAACGAGAAATTTGCTTATCTGAGCAGCGGCACATGGAGCTTGATGGGTATAGAAACACGCGACGCCATCATCAACGAGGTGAGCTACGACCGCAACTTTACCAACGAAGGAGGTATAGAGGGAACCACCCGCTTCCTAAAGAATATCTGTGGCATGTGGCTCTACGAGCGCTGCAGAAAAGAATGGACCGATGCCCCCAAGTCTCATGCCGAACTGCAGGCAGAGGCTATGAAGCAACCTGCCTTCCAAAGCATCATCAACCCTGATGATGCCATGTTTGCCAATCCTTCGTCTATGGTAGAAGCCATTCAGACCTACTGCCGCAACACCAACCAGCACGTGCCCGAGGGCTATGCCGAAATATGCCGTTGCATCTTTGACTCTCTGGCACTGCGCTATCGTCAGGTGTTTGGCTATCTGAAAGAGATGGCTTCCTTCCCCATTGAGGTGCTCCACATCATCGGTGGCGGCAGTTTGAACAACTATCTTAACCAGTTTACCGCCAACAGCTTGGGCGTAGAGGTACTGGCTGGTCCGCAAGAGGGAACAGCATTAGGCAACATCATGCTGCAGGCTAAGGCAAGCGGACAAGTGAAAGACATTTGGGACATGCGCCGCATCATTGCCAACAGTCTTGAACTGAAGCACTTTGCCCCACAAGACAAGGAGGTATGGGATGCTGCCTACGAGAAGTTCGTTGCCATCTGCGGCGAATAAGAGCAAGACAACAACTATCAAGACAAAGAAAATACATCAAATATTCACTAACTAAAAAACTAACTGAAACATCATGAAAGAAGAACTTGTAAAAAAAGCCTATGAAGTGGCAAAAGAGCGTTACGCTGAAATTGGAGTAGATACCGAAGCTGTGCTGAAACAACTGCAAGACTTCCACCTGTCTATGCACTGCTGGCAGGCCGACGACGTAAAGGGATTTGAAGTACAGGCAGGAGCCATGTCAGGAGGTATTCAATCTACTGGCGACTTCCCTGGTGCTGCTCGCAATATCGATGAACTGCGCCAAGACATTCTGAAGGCAAAGAGCCTGATTCCTGGCAACCATCGTCTGAACCTGCACGAGATTTACGGTGACTTCAAAGGTAAGGTGGTTGACCGCGACGAGGTGACCGTGGAATACTTCCAGTCATGGATAGACTGGGCTAAGGAGAACGACACCAAACTCGACTTCAACTCTTCCAGCTTCTCTCACCCAAAATCGGGCAGCCTCAGTCTTGCCAATCCCGATGAGAGCATCCGCAAGTTCTGGGTAGAGCACACCAAGCGTTGCCGCGACATTGCCAATGCCATGGGTGAAGCACAGAACGATCCCTGTATTATGAACCTTTGGGTACACGACGGATGCAAAGACGTGTCTGTGAACCATGCTTTGTATCGCAACACACTGAAGAAATCTCTTGATGAGATTTTTGAGAAGAACCAGCCCATGATGAAAGACTGTATCGAGGGCAAGGTGTTCGGTATCGGTCTGGAGTCATTTACCGTTGGTTCACACGATTTCTACACCGCCTATGCAGCACAGAACAACAAGATACTGACCATCGACACCGGTCACTATCACCCCACAGAGTCGCCTGCCGACAAAGTGTCTGCCGTGCTGCCCTTCATCAAGGAACTGATGCTGCACGTGTCTCGCCCCGTGCGTTGGGACTCTGACCACGTGACCATCATGGACGACCCCACACAGGAACTGTTCTTCGAGATTGTACGTGCCAATGCTTTGGACCGTGTGCACTATGGTTTGGACTTCTTCGACGGTTCTATCAACCGCATCGGTGCCTATGTCATTGGTTCACGCTCTGCCCAGAAGTGCATGCTTCGTGCGCTGCTTGAACCCAAAGAAACAATCTCTAAACTGGAACTTGCCGGTGAAGGCTACAAGGTACTCGCCATTGTGGAAGAACAGAAGGCAATGCCTTGGCAGGCTGTCTATGACGAGTTCTGCGTGCGCAACAACGTGCCCGTAGGTCAGGAGTTCATTGCTGACATCGACAAGTACGTTGCTGATGTTGTTTCCAAGAGAGCATAAGACTGCTGACACACAATGGAAATCATTATAGGACTTCTCATTATCGCCGTCGGCGCATTCTGCCAGTCGAGTTGCTACGTGCCCATCAATAAAATCAAAGATTGGTCGTGGGAGAGTTACTGGTTGGTACAGGGTGTGTTTGCATGGCTGCTGTTTCCTCTGCTGGGCGCCCTTCTTGCGGTGCCCGCAGCAGGGGGCTCTCTCTGCACGCTCTTTGCCACTGCCGATAGCTTTAGCCTGTGGATGACGGTGCTCTTCGGAGTGCTGTGGGGCGTAGGAGGACTTACCTTTGGACTGTCTATGCGCTATCTTGGCGTGGCATTAGGACAGAGCATTGCACTGGGCACCTGTGCCGGACTGGGCACCATCATGGGTCCTGTGCTGCTCTCTATTTTCTTCCCCGAACAGGATGCACTTTCAGCACTCACCTTTGCCGTGATTATCGGTGTGGTAGTCACCCTGCTGGGTATTGCCATCATTGGTGTGGCTGGCTCTATGAAGTCTGCATCACTCTCTGAAGAGGAGAAAAAGGCAGCTGTCAAGGATTTTAACTTCCCCAAGGGATTGTCTATCGCCCTGCTTGCCGGCTTTATGAGCGGATGCTTCAACGTAGGTTTGGAGTTTGGCAAGGACATCAACTTCGGTGAACTCACCGACCCGATGTATCGCACACTGCCTGCCACCCTGCTTGTGACCATCGGAGGCTTTGTAACCAACGCCATCTACTGCCTGACACAGAATGCCAAGAACGGCACCTTTGGCGACTATAAGAAGGGCTCTGTATGGGTAAACAACCTCATCTTCTGCGCCATTGCCGGCGGTTTGTGGTACAGCCAGTTCTTCGGATTGTCATTAGGCAAGGGTTTTTTGGTATCCTCTCCAGTGCTCACCACGCTGGCTTTCTGCATCTTGATGGCTCTCAACGTGGTTTTCTCCAATGTATGGGGCATCATCCTCAAGGAGTGGAAAGGCTGTTCCAATGCAACTATCGGCGTACTGTTGCTTGGCATCATAGTACTCGTTATCTCTTGCTTCCTGCCACAATTGATTTGAGAATGAAGAGCGAAGAATAAAGAGTGAAGAATCAGCATAAAGAGTTGCGGATGCTTGAATCACAAGGTTCAAAATCCGCAACTTTTTTTGCTTTGGCCTGCGGGGAGCCCTTACCCATTGCGCATATCTGACAAGGAGGAGCACCTCGACAGAATAACACGCCGGCTTGGCACGGCAGATCAAAGGGCTTAAACACACGATAGTTTTAACCCAAATCGGCCATTAGCTTTATGATGATAACTGCTTATATTTTTGAACAGATGTCTTTACGTTTTGAGGGCGCAATGGGGTTCCCCATTAACACATCATGCGAGAGATGCTTGTTTGAACATCCCTCGCATGACTTACTGAGTTAAGTTACGCCTTTGTCCAACCAACTAACTATAGTTATGATTGGCTCTCAGGCATTTGCATTTAGAGCGCAAACTTGTAGCCCACAGTGACTTGGATAACACTGTTTTTAGAAGCTTTGTTCTCATCTCCCGAACAAACCTTGGTAAGACCCAAGTTATAGCGGGCATCGATAACCACATTATTGAATTCATAGGAAGCACCGAGAGGAATAGAGAGGTCAAATTTCTTGATGCCCTCAATATCACCAGAGGCCTTCACCTCACGATTCTGAATATTATCGAAATATGTTTCCTTTCCCTTATTGTCCAACAAGAAACCAGGCTGTACACCTGCCTTCAAGGCAAAGCCCTTGGCCACATAGAAATTGGCTACGATGGGAATGTTCAGATAACTGAGGTCAACCATATTGTCCTTACTCATAAAACGATAGTTTGTGCCTATTGACTCAAGGTCTTCCCACCTGGTTCCCTGTATAGAATAGAGCAAGCCTGCAGCCACACTAATCACCGGCGTAATCTGGTACTCAGCCTCCACACCAGCCACAAAGCCAGCCTTTACATCACGATTTCCTGTCATAGGCCCACCAGGAACATCTAATACCGTCTTCCCCGCATTTGTAAGGAAAGAAACATTGAAACCAATCTTCGGTTGCAGAGAGAAAGTACCTACCTCACTCTGTGCAGATGCCCCTACCGTGGCAACACAAAGAGCCACCAACGCAAACAATTTTTTCATAAACATGTTTTTAAAGTGATTAAAGTGATTAAAATGAGTGATGGGAAGGAGCAACAGAAGAACTTATCCGCAAGCCCATCCCACAGCGCAAAGGTAGCAAGTTTTTTGGGATTACCACCCCTTTTTATAAAAATAATTATGACAGATCCATAAAATAAGGTGGGGAATGAACCACTATTGCAGAAATTAAAGTACCTTTGCACCTGCTTCACATTGTAAAAGAGAGAAAAGAGCATGGAACTTACCAACGAAGAAAAGAAAACCGTGAGGGTAAACCCCTTCATGGTGCCATATAACACACCACACGATACAGCTCCCTTTGACCGTATCACACTGGCTGACTATGAAGAGGCCTTTATGGAAGGTATCAGAAGAGACAACGAACTGATAGAGAAAACCATCAACAGTACAGAGAAACCCACCTTCGACAACACCATACTCAATAAGGATGAAGACAGCGATGGCTATTACGACCTGCTGTCAAGGGTATCTGCCGTGTTCTTCAACCTGCTCAGTGCAGAGACCAACGACGAGATGGATGCCCTGGCACAAAAGCTACAGCCCATACTTACCAAACATGCCAACGACGTGCGCCTGAACAAGAAACTCTTTGAGCGCATCAAGGCCGTGCATCTGCACCACAGAAAACTTACTCCCGAGGAGCAACGACTGCTCGATGATACATACGAGGGATTGGTAAGAGGAGGTGCTCTGCTGAGCGATGACGACAAGGAGCACTTGCGAGCACTGACAGAAGAGGCAAGTATGCTAACCCTGCAGTTCTCACAAAACCTGCTGAAAGAAAACAAGGCATTCACTCTACATATCACCGACGAGGCACAACTTGACGGACTACCCGACACTCAGCGCGAGGCGGCTGCACAAACGGCCAGGGAGCAAGGCAAAGAAGGATGGGTATTCACCCTTGACCAGCCCAGTTATAGTCCGTTTATGACCTACTCCACACAGCGCCATCTGCGCCAGCAGATGTACATGGCAAAGAACACCGTGTGCACCCATGACAACAGCGAAAACAACATGGAGATATGCAAGCGCTTGGTGAATCTAAGGCGCGAGATAGCTGCCCTGCTGGGCTATAAATGCTATGCCGACTACGTGCTGAAACACCGCATGGCAGGCAAGGTGCGCAATGTGTATCAGTTGCTAGACAACCTGCTGGAGGCCTACAAACCCACTGCCATCAAAGAGGTGGAAGAGATTGAGCAGATGGCACGCAAGATGGAGGGTAAGGGCTTTGAGATGCAGCCCTGGGACTTTGGCTACTATTCCCACAAGCTGCAACTGAAGAAATACAACATCGACGCAGAGATGCTGCGCCCCTACTTTCAGTTGGACAAGGTAATCGACGGTGTGTTTGGACTGGCAAACCGGCTCTATGGCATCACCTTCAAGGAAAACAAGGACATTCCTGTGTATCATCCCGATGTAAAAGCCTACGAAGTGTTTGACGAAGACGGCTCCTACCTTGCCGTGTTCTATGCCGACTTTCATCCCCGTCAGGGCAAGCAGGGAGGCGCATGGATGACCGAATATCAAGGACAGTGGATAGATCGTAAAGGCGAGAATGTGCGCCCCCATGTGAGCGTAGTGATGAACCTGTCAAAGCCCACTGCAGAGAAACCTGCTCTGCTCACTCTGGGCGAGGTGGAAACCTTTCTGCACGAGTTTGGACACGCCTTGCACGGCATGTTTGCCAACACCCGCTTTGAGAGCCTCAGCGGTACCAATGTGTGGTGGGACTTTGTGGAACTGCCCTCGCAGTTTATGGAAAACCTGTCTCTTATACACATCTCCGAGCCCACGGGACAGGCAGAAATCTCGTAT
>CALZNR010000072.1 GCA_945827565.1 uncultured Prevotella sp. | reverse complement strand
GTGGAGAATACCACCAGCGACCATGTGACACTGCGGAAAGCGAAGAAAAGCAGCAGCAGGATGAGTAGCAGAGCGATGGGAATCACCACCAACAGGGTGCGGATGGCATTTTGCAGGTTTTCAAACTGTCCGCCGTACTCAAAGTAATAGCCAGGCTTGAGGCTTATCTTCTCGTCAAGTGTTTTGCTGATATGGTTCACCACCTGCTGTATATCGGCATCGCGCACGTTCACACCTATCACCACCCTGCGCTTGGCAGCATCGCGGTTTATCTGTAGCGGACCGTTGTTCAGACTGATGGATGCCACTTGGCTCACGGGCAGCTGACTGCCGTTGCAGGTGCGCACATACAGTCGGGTCAGGTCCAGATCGCTCACCTTGTATTTGTCTAAGCGCAGCACCAAGTCAAAGCGCCGTTCGTTTTCAAACACCACGCCCGCCGTTTCTCCGGCGTATGCCGTGCGGATGATGTCGTTCAGTTCTTTGATGTCTATACCGTAGCGCGCTATCAGGGTGCGGTCGTATTTCACCACTAACTGTGGCAGTCCCATGGTCTGTTCCACTATCACGTCTGCAGCTCCCGGCACCTGGGCAATGTATTTGGCAGCCTCTTGTGCCTTGCTGTATAGTTCCTCCATGTCTTCTCCATACAGTTTGATGGCTATATCGGCTTTGGCACCCGTCATCAGTTCGTTGAAGCGTAGCTGGATGGGCTGGCTGAAGTTGAACTCCGCCCCCTTCACGGTGTCGAGTGCCGCCTTCATCTTCTCCACCATCTCTGCCCTGCTGCTTGCCGAGGTCCATTCCTTGAAAGGCTTCATCACTATCATCACGTCGGCATCCTCCACCGACATGGGGTCGGTGGGCACTTCGGCGGTACCTATTTTTGCCACCACGTGCTTCACTTCAGGAAACTGCTCCTTCAGTATTTTCTCTGCCTCTTCCGACACCTCGATGCTGCGCGAGAGCGAACTGCCTGCCGGCAGGGTCATCTGCATGGCAAAGTCGCCCTCGTCAAGGGTCGGTATAAACTCAGCTCCCAGTTGCCCGAAGAGCAGCAACGCTCCGGCCAGCAGAGCAAAGGCTGTTGCCAGGGTGCCTGCCACATGCCGCATGCACAGGCGGAGCAGTTGGTGGTAATAGCGGCCGATGAAGTGGAAAAAGCGGTCGGCAGGGGTGGGGCGTGCCGGAGGCTGAGTGTTGAGAAACACAGATGCCATCATGGGCACATAGGTGAGCGAAAGCAGCAGGGCACCGATGATGCAGAACACCAGGGTTTGTGCCATGGGGGTGAAGTATTTTCCCTCAATGTCTGTGAGCGTAAGGATGGGGAAGAATACGATGAGGATGATGAGCACCGCAAAGGCAGCCCCCTTCATCACCTTGGCAGCCCCCTGCTTCACCACCTCTGTTCTGTTCAGCGAAGCCGAAGAACGCAGTGCACCGTATGCCAATATTCCCTCGATAATCACGATAGAGCCGTCCACCACAATACCGAAGTCAATGGCTCCCAAACTCATCAGATTGGCAGATACGCCGAAGATGCGCATCAGGATGAAGGCAAAGAGCATTGACAGGGGAATCACCGATGCCACTATCAGTCCGGCACGCACGTTGCCCAGAAAGATGATGAGCACCAAGAACACTATCACAGCCCCCTCTATCAGGTTATAGACCACGGTGGTGATGTTGCGCTTCACCAGTTCCGAGCGGTTCAGATAGGGTTCTATGGTGATGCCTTCGGGCAGCATCTTCTGCACCTTCTCCACCCGTTCCTCCAGTATGCTGGTCACGGCATTGGCGTTGGCTCCTTTCAGCATCATGGCAATGCCTCCCACGCATTCTCCGTTGCCATCCATTGTCATGGCACCAAAGCGTTTGGGTGTGCCGAAGTTCACCCGTCCTATGTCGCTGATATGCACAGGCATTCCTCCTCTGTTGGTCACCACGATCTTTTCGATGTCCTTCAGCTTCTCTATCATACCCTCCGAGCGGATATAATAGGCACGGTCTTTCTTCTCGATGTAGCTGCCACCGGTGTTCTGGTTGTTGTTGCTCAGTGCCTCAAACACATCGCTGATGGTGATTTGCAGTGCCGCCAGCGCATCGGGGTCAAGGGCTATCTCGTACTGCTTCAGATAGCCGCCAAAACTGTTTATCTCCACGATGCCCGGTATGCCTGCCAGTTGTCTTTTCACAATCCAGTCTTGTATGGTGCGCAGTTCCATGGCGTCGTAGTCGGCTTGGTGGGCACTATCTACTCGCAGCACATACTGATAGATTTCTCCCAATCCGGTGGTCACGGGCATCATCTCTGGTGTACCCAGTTCTTCGGGTATCTCTCCCTTGAGCGTCTGTATCTGTTCGCTGGTCAGTTGCCGTGCCTCCAAGGTGGGCACTTTTTCATCGAACACCACGGTCACGAGCGACAGTCCGAATCTTGATACCGAGCGAATCTCCTTCACGTTCATCATGTTGCTCATGGAGGTTTCCACGGGCATGGTGATGAGCTGTTCCACCTCTTGTGGTGCCAAGGTGGGCGATACGGTGACTATCTGCACCTGGTTGTTGGTGATGTCGGGCACAGCATCTACAGGCAGTGTCACCATTGCCCAGATGCCCCCTGTGAGTATCATCAGCACCATCAGTGCCACAAACAGTTTCCGCTTTACTGCAAAGTTCACGATAGTGTCAAACATATCCTTCTGCTTTTCTGGTTGAAATTACAAGTCTTGGGTTGAAATGATAATGACAAGATGCACTGCTGCACTTTGTTTTGTCGGGCAAAAGTGCAGGTTTGTCTATTGATGGTGCAAATATATATAAAATACAGGTGCGGTGTTATCCTTGTGGCATCTTTTTTTGCATGGATGTCCTCACTGCATGTTTATAGGGGCGAGATTTCTGATACATGCAGTGCTTTGTCATCTACCGTGAAGCGTATGTTGTGATGGGCAAAGGTCATGCCGTAGATGCGCTGCGCATCGTGGTGGTAGGATGGGCGTGGGTCTTGTTGCAGCACCTCTGTGAGTGCTTGTCGTTGCTCTTCTTCCCAAGTGGAAGGCAGGGGTGTTTCATAGACCACCTGCAGCGGGTGCCACTGCACGCTATCTACAAATCCTGCCGCCGCCTGTGGATGACTATCGGTGAAGGGCAGGTAGGGCTTGATGTCGTAGATGGGTGTGCCGTTCATCAGGTCGGCGCCCTCTACATGAAGCAGTGGACCGTTGGGGGCGTTCCATTCTACGGAGACCAGTTTGACCGACGACAGCGCCAGGTTGTTGGGTCTGAACGAGGAGCGTGTGGCAAACACCCCCATGGCAGTGTTTCCGCCCAAGCGTGGTGGGCGCACTGTGCACCGCTTCTGTGCCTCTACATTCTCTGAGAAGCCCCATATCAGCCAGATGTAGTCAAAGGCGTCGATGCCCTTCAGTGCTTCGGCGTGCCGCCATTGCGGTTGCAGTGTCACTGTGCCTTGCAGCGAGGGGCACAGTCCGCTTTGTCGGGGCACTCCAAACTTGCTTTGCAGAGGAGTGCTGAAATAGGCGATGGGTTCAATGTTCATAATGCAACGTAACTGGTGCAAAGGTAAGAAAAAAGTGCGAGAAACAACCATCACCTGCCACACATGCCGTCATCGGGGGCGGTGTGATGGTCGTAACAAGCATGTCCGATTTGGGTTAAATGGCTCTACAATTTGTCTAAAATACCTTTTTTCTGTTCATAAAGTACTTTATTTGCATTGTAATTGTAAAAGAAACTAAAAAGAATTGTAAAGTTTTCTCATCCCCATGAAAAGTTACTACTTTTGCATAAATGATGAGGACACAGGCAACTGAATGTGCAAAGGATGCAGAGGTTGGCAATGGTCTTCCCGGTGGAATTATGGAGAATCATCTTACGCAGTGTCGCTTGGTGTTTATACAAAGGAGCGAGCGCTATTCGCCCAACTCGGTGGATAAAGATGCCGCTATCCTGCGGGCAGTGGCAGAGAAGATGGCACAGCAACAGGGGAATGAAATCCTGGTGGTGAGCGAAGATGAGCAACCTTTTCCATCAGCAGACGTGTATATCAGCATGGGCAGGCACCCTGCCACCTTGCAATATCTAACCCAGCAGCAGCAACAGGGCAGGTTGGTCATCAACAAACCAGAAGCCGTGCATCTTTGCTGTCATCGCATGATGCTTGGCGAGGTGCTGAAACAGGCTGGTGTGGGTGTGGCACCTGAGGAAGGCAGCTATGGCTACTGGCTGAAACGTGCCGACGGAGTGGCAGAAAAACAGGGCGATGTGCGCTATGTGCCCAACCGCCAGGCGTGTATCGACATGCAGCGCCAGATGAAGCAACAGGGCATGAAGCAGGTGCAGGTATCGGCTCATGTGCCAGGCGATGTGGTGAAGTTCTATGGTGTGAGAGGCACGCCGTTCTTCTTTCACTGCTATCCTAACGATGATGGCAACACCAAGTTTGGCGATGAGCGGCAAAACGGTATCACCCACCACTATCCGTTTAGCGTGGAAGAGCTGCACAGCGTTGCCGCCAAGGCTGCAAGGGCGGTGGATATTGATGTGTATGGGGGCGACTGCATTGTGAGAGCCGACGGCTCTTTCGTGATTATTGACTTCAACGACTGGCCCAGTTTTTCGCGCTGTTGTATGCAGGCTGCCGAAGCCATTGCGCAGTGCATAAAGAAATGGATGGAATGAGCAGAAAAGGATTTATCTTTGACTATGGAGGCACACTCGATACGGGCGGCTGCCATTGGGGGCGACTGATTGGCAATACCTACAGGGATTGCGGTGTTCCCGTGAGCAATGAGCTGTATCGTGAGGCGTATGTGCATGGTGAACGTACCCTTGCCAAGCATCCCATCATACAGTCACACTTCACTTTCTATCAGACGTTGCAGGAAAAACTGCGCTTGCAGATGGCGTATATCGATGAGCACCAGTCTGGTGAGCCTGTAAGCCCCTATTTAGACCGTGTGCTCCAGGCACTCTATGGCAGCGTGAAGGCCGAGACAGCCCACAGTGCACAGGTGCTGCACCGCTTGGCACAGGATTATCCCATGGTGCTGGTAAGCAACTTCTACGGCAATATCCACTGCGTGCTGCGCGAGATGGGTATGGAGGGAATATTCCAGGAGGTGATAGAGAGTGCCGTGGTGGGGGTGCGCAAACCCGACCCGCAGATCTTTATGCTGGGCTGCAAGGCATTGCAGATGGAGCCAGCCGAGGTGACGGTGGTGGGCGACAGTTACGACAAAGACATTGTGCCAGCCCACAGCATTGGTTGCCAAACGGTGTGGTTCAAGGGACCGGGATGGACAGATGAAGAGCCTGATGGCAAGGCTGCCACACGGATTATATATGGAATAGAAGAACTACTGGAACAATAAAATATTCTGCTGCTCTCTGCATGGTGAAGATGAGAAGCAACAATAAAAAAACAATAACTTAACAACAATAAATCATTAAAAGAAATGAAGCAAACGAATGTAAAACCTGCTAACGGTAAGTTAGGTATTATGGTAGTTGGCTGCGGTGCCGTAACCACCACCTTTATCACCGGTGTACTCATGGTGCGCAAAGGACTGGCAAAGCCCGTAGGCTCAATGACTCAGTACGACAAGATTCGTGTGGGTAAGGGCAAAGACGCAAAATACCTCCCGTATGGCGAGGTGGTGCCATTGGCTCAACTCAACGACCTTGTTTTTGGAACCTGGGACGTATATCCACAGAACGCCTATCAGGCAGCCATGTATGCCGAGGTGCTCAAGGAGAAAGACATTGAACCCGTGAGAGAAGAACTGGAGAAGATTGTGCCCATGAAGGCTGCATTTGACAAGAATTATGCCAAACGTCTGGATGGTGACAATGTGAAGGACTGCAAAACACGCTGGGAGATGGTGGAGGCACTGCGCCAGGATATCCGCGATTTCAAGGCAAAGAACAACTGCGAGCGCATTGTGGTGATCTGGGCTGCCAGCACAGAGATCTATGTGCCCGTAGATGAGAAGGTGCACGGCACACTGGCTGCCTTGGAGGCTGCCATGAAGGCCGATGACAGAGAGCATGTGGCTCCATCCATGTGCTATGCCTATGCCGCACTCACCGAGGGTGCTCCCTTTATCATGGGTGCCCCCAACACCACAGTGGATATTCCCGCTATGTGGCAACTGGCAGAGCAGACCAAGATGCCTATCGCAGGCAAGGACTTCAAAACTGGACAGACCTTGGTGAAGAGTGGTTTTGCCCCCATCATCGGCACACGCTGTCTGGGACTGAACGGCTGGTTCTCTACCAATATCCTTGGCAACCGTGACGGACTGGTGCTCGACGAACCTGCCAACTTCCGTACCAAGGAGGTGAGCAAACTGTCAACTCTGGAAACTATCCTCAAGCCCGAGGCACAGCCCGACCTCTACGGACATGGCAACGATGAAGACACCCAGTATTACCACAAGGTGCGCATCAACTACTATCCGCCACGCAACGACAACAAGGAGGGATGGGACAATATCGACATCTTTGGATGGATGGGCTATCCCATGCAGATCAAGATCAACTTCCTCTGCCGTGACTCTATCCTTGCAGCACCACTGTTGCTCGACCTCTGCTTGCTGAGCGACCTTGCTGCCCGTGCCGGACGCTATGGCATACAGCGCTTCCTGAGCTTCTATCTCAAGAGCCCTATGCACGACTATGTGCAGGGCGAAGAGCCTATCAACAACCTGTATCAGCAGCACACCATGCTCAAAAATGCACTGCGCGAGATGGGCGGCTATGAGGCTGATGAGGAAATAGACTAATGACCTGATTGGGAATTAAAAGGTAGGTTCTATAAATGAACTTTGATGGGATTTTGTTCTATCTTCGAGC
>CALZNR010000071.1 GCA_945827565.1 uncultured Prevotella sp. | reverse complement strand
TACACACTGCATATCGTCGGCAGCGTCAGATGTGTATAAGAGACAGAATCACAGGTTTCTTAAGTTTCTCCGTATATCGGAAGTTGTTTTGCGTACCAACCTCCGGGCCGTATTGGCCATTGATTAGGATAACAGCCTGATCGGTAACGTTTAACGCAGTGATGGCACCTCCCACAAAATCGTCGCTACCCGGACAGTCAATGATATTTAGCTTCTTGTTGTTCCATTCAACATGAAATACCGTGGAGAAAACAGAATACCCGTATTCCTGTTCCACGGGAAAGTAATCGCTGACAGTGTTTTTAGCTTCTATTGAGCCACGGCGTTTGATGATGCCAGCTTCATAAAGCATGGACTCGGCAAGAGTTGTCTTGCCACTTCCCGCACTGCCAAGCAATGCGATGTTCTTGATTTCGTTTGTCTGATATACTCTCATTTGAAAATATAGTTTTAGGTTTGTAATACTTTTATTCGGCCCCTAAGTTAAGTAAAAACAGTGAATAATCAAAAAAACAAGTGGTAATTTTGAATCTCAGTTAAATAAAATTAGTACTTTTGCGCTGCTTTACACTTATGGCTGGATTATACGTACATATTCCCTTTTGTAAAACTCGCTGCGCATATTGTGGTTTTTATTCTACCACTATGTTCGAATTGTCATCTAATTACGTTGATGCGGTGTGTGCTGAGTTAGAACTGCGAAAGGATTTCTTTTGCAATCATCGTGGAGTTATCAACACTATATATATAGGGGGAGGCACTCCAAGTGTATTGACTGTTAGTCAACTGAAAAAACTAACAAGTGCCATTTGGGAGTATTGTCGTTATGTAAACAACGGAGTAGGAGAGGAGGGAGGCATAAGGGAGTTCACCGTAGAGTGTAACCCAGAGGATGTTTCAACGGATTTCGTGGCACAATTGAGAGCAATGGGTGTGAACAGGATAAGTATGGGTGTTAGACCTTTGATGACAAGAAACTCCACCTCTTGAATAGGCGTCATTCTTCATTGACTGCACAAAAAGCCATAGAGGTGATATTGAACAGTGGTATCAAGAACGTCAGTATTGATTTAATGTATGGCTTTCCAAATCAGACAATCAAGGAATGGGAAGAGGATATCAGACTTGTACGGCGTTTCCCTATCAAACATCTGTCTGCTTATATGCTTCATTATGAAGAGGGTACTGCAATGTGGAGAATGCTTCAGCAGAATAAAATAAGTGAATTGGAAGATTCTGTATGCTCTCAAATGTACTACCTGCTTAAAGAACGTTTGGAAGAAATGGGATTCCAACAATACGAAATTAGCAACTTTTCAAAGAAGCACTATGTGTCAAAGCACAACAGTAGTTATTGGGAAGGAACACCCTACATCGGGATAGGTGCAGCAGCTCATTCTTATAATAAAGATTGCAGGCAATGGAATGTAGAGGATCTTATTTCGTATATAGAGGCATTGAGAAATAAGAAGTTGGCATGTGAAACAGAGTGGCTGTCTGAGAAGGATATGTACAACGAAATGGTAATGCTGAGACTGCGTACTATGGGTGGACTGAATATGCAGAAACTTACATCCGAGTTAGGTGAGGCATATTCTGCCTATTGCATCCAACAAGCTCAAAAGTATATTCACAGCAATGATCTGGAATTGAAGGATGGTGTTTTATACCTCAGCAAAAAAGCCCTATTTATAAGCGATATGGTAATCCGAGACTTGTTTATGCTTTGACAAAAACTCGAATCACCATATCGCTTATAAGGTTTATCTTTCTTCGTCTATTTGACTAAGAAAACGTTGGCTACTCAGTTTTCTTGTATAAGTCTGACTTGCGTGTTCAGTCCACTTTTCACAGGCAACCATCCTGCATAGTTGTCTCTCTTGTAATGGATGTTTACAATATTTGTATCCTTGAACTTCCTCCAAGGAATGCGCTTCCTGTCCAAGTGAGCAATTCTATTGGCCGGCAAGTTGGTCACTTCTATTCTGAGACTGTTAGCACCTTTCTTCCAATAGTTTTTAGTACATTCCAAGGAATAAGGTACTGACCATGAACAGCCCACCAAGGAATCGTTGATATAAACTCTTGCACTTTCTCTGACATCACCCAAATCAAGGAGCCAGTTTTTATTTGCTTCTGTAGCAGACATCGTGATGGTGGTGGTATATGTACCTGTGCCCATCGTTATACCAACAGAATCATCCTTCAGTGTTTCCCAAGTTTGAAGACTGTCTAAATCGAAGGTGCTTTTCACTTGTGGAGTACTTTGCTCAAATGACAGCTTCCATGGAGAGGTAATCCTTTTCTCAGTTCCAGCGTATTCTATCGGATAGGGTATATCAGTATTCGTCTGTAGTTCATTATAAGTTTGGAGAATCATGGATTCACCACTCTTCAGTTCCACCTTAACACCATCAGCATTGATGTATGCCTTAGTAATTTTTCCATTTAGGGGATTAAACCAGCAAGCATCCTTCAACGGAACAGATAGCTTAAAGTGCTTTGACACATCTTTTGGAGAAAGATTTACCATGAAATAATGGTGTCCGTATTCATTGGAGCGACGTATAATTCTGATGCCTGTGTTCTGCTTGATACTCTCTGGCATGGTTATGCCAAACATCTTGCTATTGTTTACACCATATATAATCTTTGCCCCTTGTTGCACTAATTTTTGAAGATGCAGCTTGGCGGGCTCTGACATTTTACCCGATCCAGGAATAATCAACGCTTTATATTTGGTGCCTCCACACGTTTGCAACATGCCATCTACACAAGTGGTGGACAAGAGATACTTCTCACTGATGTAATCACAATCATATCCCAAGGAATCAATGGCCAAGATACTTTTGATAAACTCTGGTGCTTTTTTGCTCATTGAATGAATGTCAAACTGCATCAGCAAAGAGCCTTCGCCCTTTCCGTGACGTTTAGACCACATGTCTCGTACTGGGAGCAACACAAGGAAGTCGTTATCAGGCTGTCCGTACTGCAGAAAGCTCTGGCATCTTTCAATGTATTTCATCATGTATGGAGCATCTCTCCAAATGCTGTTGGTGGGACTCATATCTATAGACGCGTAGAATTTCCATCCTGGCCAACTCTCATTTTTGGGAGAATAAGTAGTTCCGTGAAAGAATACATGATTAACGCCACAGGTAAACATCAAATCAAGATCTGGCTTGCACTGTGAAAGTGATGTCCGAAAGTGTTCGGTAAGCCACGTGAATGTTTCACTGCTGGTGAGTCTTTTGCCACAAATATGTGCAGCAGAGGATGCATATTTCAGCATGGACACATCGCTGTCGTTCTTTCTTGTAAAACCTGTGTCTCTACGCAATCCTTTGATTCCAAACTCAGACAATCCAAAGCCCTCGATTTCAGGGATATCTACAGCAGCATAGATATCAATAAGGTTCGCAGGAGAACCGTGTGCTTGGTTTCTTGTGGTAGATCCATGCTTGTGAGCCCATTCAGTCCATTGCATAGTGAAGTTTTCCAGTAGCATTTCTGACAGTGTTTCCCTATAATCGCTCAGAACTTGATTGTCTTTGTCTTCTTTCTCTCCCAAAAGTTCCAAAATATGCTCTTCCAATTTATAACCTCTTCTCTTTTCAAATTCCTGTAATAGAGTGGGGGTCCAATTGGCCTTATATACTTCATAGGAGTCGTTGAAAAAAGACTCGGGAAACTTGGAGCCGTTCACTGTGAATGCTTTATCGAACTTGCTAAGATATCGTGATACAGCAGCCTTGTCAAAATGATCAAGCACATATCCTTCACCGCCGGGTGCTGCACGTTTCACTTTCTGTCTGGTACGAGAGCAATAGATTGCAACTATCCGATAGTTGCTCTTCTTATTTGCTTTTTTCCAATACACAATGCACGGACTTTCTGTTTGTTCCGTAAGGTCTTTTACCGTTCCATCCTCTGCAAACAGCATCACCTTTTGTAGCACTGCATAGTCCTTTTCTTTCTTGTCTATTACACTGACATCCACACCATTTCTCAAATCTTTCCCAGTTACGGTAGTATCCACACAAGTGAGTTTGGCAGCAGCATCAGTAATCGCTATATCAGGACCGCCAAATGGCCAACCTGTGCCACAGTTCAAATCTATGTTAACCTGATTCTCCTTACCGTAACCTATGGTCTGGTTGTATGCTTCCATCCATTTGCCAGATAAGAAATTCAATTCGTTTTTCTCGTTACCTTGGACACCATATATCGGAGTGATCTCTAAAGTGCCGATACCTGCTTTGGAATACTGCTCAATGTTCCATTTCAGGCCTTCTTTAGTTACTGCGGAGCCCATCCACCACCATCTTGTTCCAGGTTTTGTATCGTTGGTAGCAACAGGCCATGATGGTTTGATACTGTTGGTTTGTGCATTCGTGGCACAACATGCCAAGGGAAGAACCATCCCTAATAATAATTGCTTGATCATGTGTGTAGTTTTGACTTTAAATTAAGTTTCTCACTTGCTTAACTCTAAGTAACTTGGAGATTTAAGTAGTTAACACATGGAAATCAGTTTCCATCTGGTTTTACCAAATCACACAAGACTGCGGGGAACCAGATGAAGGTTTGATAATTGTCTGGCTGTGCCGGATTGAACTCTTTGAAATCGCTTCTTAGATTTTGTGTGATGGGTATTTTTAGGTCTTTTAATCCTTGCACAACCATCTTGGCAACTTCATAGGCTCCATAAGGATTGAAGTGCGTATTATCTGCCAATTCTTTGTTCTGTCCCTTGAATGTGTTGGCAGGATAATGAACCAAAGCACGTTTACTATCTTCAAAACCGAGTGTCTCAAAGAATGTCTTGGTCATTGCATTTAAATCAATGACAGGCACATTCTCTCGATCTGCCACCACTTTCATTGCTTCAGGAAAATCACCATGGGTATTGGTGATATATTTCTTTCCTTTGTCAAAATTTCGACGCTGTGTGGGAGTACAGAAAATAATTGATGCGTTCTTGGCTCTTACGTTGTCAATAAATATTTTGAGGTTTCTGGTATAGTGATACCAAGCCCCTGAGCCAGGACCCTTTTCTTTTTCATCATTGTGTCCAAATTCGCATATTACAATATCTCCTTTCTTGATGTTGCTCAACAACTGTGCCAAGCGGTTTTGGGCTATGAAACTTCCGGCTGTAAGACCGCTCTCTGCATAGTTGGCTATGCTCACATTCTCATTGAACCATCTTGTCACCATCTGTCCCCAACTTGCCCAAGGCTCATAACTCTGGTCGGTCACTGTAGAATTTCCACATAGATAAATGGTAGGGCATACATCATCCTTTTCAATGTGTATGGACTTTACAGCAGGTGATGAGCCTGTAAACTCCAGGGTGAGCTTATTGTCCCATGTAAGGGTTGATTTTTCCCGGGGCTTGATCTTTACCTGCATCTTCTCGTTGATGTATGGTGTGCGTTTGTTTACCACAAATTCGTATGTTGCAAACTTGCCCTTCTTGAGGTTCACATTCTCTACCATTAAACGGCGCGACTCTGCTCTGACAGTAGTATTGCTGTTTTTTGATTTAGAGCCCAGCACCACTCTTATTTTGTAATTTCCGTCAGGTACTTTTACAGAAAAATAGAAAGGCAGGTTACTTTTTTTTGAAGGTACATCTGTAATATCATACCCATATCCGGCAGAATCGGTGTAAGATGGAATAGACCTGGAAAGATCAAAATCAAACATCTGTCCCATTGATACGTTGGAACCTAATAAAAGTCCAACGGCAATCAGAATGTTTTTTTTTAAATGTTTTTTCATAGTTGTTGAGTAATTATGATTGAAATAATCATAAAGCATCATCCTCTGGTTTTGGAGGACAATGCTTTACTTTGGGAAGGTGTTTCTTTTTCCGTAGAAAGTTGCGTTTTTTTAACTCATATTCTTCTTGATGACGCTCTAAATAATTGTCAGCCATGCTTATTGCCCAAATTTATTGTAAGTGACATCAATGGTTAACTTGTTCGGATTGTTACCGCCTCCAACTAATTTGGCACTCTTGATAGACAGGTCGTTCGTAACCCTATTGATTGTACTGGAGGATGTAGTGGAAGAGTTTGTTGAAACACTGACAGGTACTAAGACTGCTTTGTTCCAATTTGGAGATGTGTTTCCTGCCCGTTTCTTGTGGTACATCTCACTAATCAATGAAGAAATGTTGTTGAAGGTGTACGTGTTGTATGTAGAACTGTAGGTGCCTATGAATGACAACTTATTGTCTGGCAATTTGTTCTTTTCAAAGAATGTAAACAAGCTGTCATAGGGTATCATCATCACTTTCTCAGGAGCAGACAAGGTGTTTGCCACGTCTTGCGAGTTGTATTTTTGGAACACAATCTTTGCTGCGCTAAGCGTGTCTTGCTCATGTCCGCTTTTTATTTGCTCAACAGGCAACGTAACTTCTGTAAAAATGCCAGATGGAGTTTTCAGATATGTATAATCTTGATTTTCTGAAAGACTTCTGATTGTGGTCTTGTCGTTAATGAATGTGGTGGTTTGCAATACCTCTTCAGTTCCTGTTAATATTGCTTGAGCATTGTCTGACAAACCATTATGCAGAGCCTTGTAGCCGATATGCAATTCTGTAAGATATATCTCGCTCATTACACCGATGCCATCAGTGTTTTTAAAATAGAATCCAGGACACACATGATGAGCAAACTGGTAGGAGTTCTTGAAATATTCGGGATGTTCGTAGTACTGCTGCATAATGTATGACCCATAGTTTTTGTATTTTCTACCCTGTTTGTCAGTATATTCATCATTCAACGGGATAGAAATATATGGATAACTTTTTTTGTTGAACATCTGTCCCCTCAAGCTATCGCTGAGATTAAGGTCATAAATGGAATACGTTATATTTTTGCAAATACCATTTTGCTGTCTAATGAGGTTTCCTTTATCTTTGTCTGCTTCTGGAGAATAGTTTGTATATCGTGCCTTGCCCTCCTCAATAGGCTCATTCCTGTCTCTTATACACATCTGACGCTGCCGACGATATGCAGTGTGTA
>CALZNR010000070.1 GCA_945827565.1 uncultured Prevotella sp. | reverse complement strand
GCCCTCTCTTCGGTATCAAATCTGCTCGAAGATAGAACAAAATCCCATCAAAGCTCATTTATAGAACCTGCCATAAGCAGTTATCATCACGCTCATGGCCTATTTGGGATTATTGTGGTGTGTTCTCGTGTTTTGTTTCCAGCATGTCGAGCAGGGGTGTTGCATTCGGGTTTTTGCTGAGCATGTAGGTGTAGCGTGTCATAAAGGGAAACGAGCGCAACCCCTTTCTTCTTCTTGCCGATGCCGCCATCACGGCGGCGTTTTTGTAGCGTTTATGTCCCACGCACACGCATGCCCTTGCAGCCACCACCTTGAACAGTCGCGGGTTTCCCCACTCGTCGCGCAGCAGTCCTGTGGTATAGGCAGTGTGCACCGCCTCTATCAGGTCGAGCATGGTGCCCTTCCATCTTACCACCTTTTTGGGACTGGTGTGAAGCAGAGTGTCCACTTCAGCCACCAGATGTTCTCTCACGTTTTTTTCTTCTTGTGTTATCATAGCATTTTTTGTTGGTTATCGGGTGCAAAGTTAGGTAGCATTTGTGCACATAGTGTTCAATATCGAAAAAGAAAGTATAAAAATGTAAAAAATTGCATCTTTTGCACGCATGTAGTTTATAATCCGTACCTTTGCACGGAGTAAGTGCACCGCCCTGCCCTTGTAAGTAAGGGAAAATAAAGAAGTTAAGCGGCTGCGAAACTTGAATACATTATAATAAAGTATGAAGATAGCGTTAATAGGCTACGGCAAGATGGGCAAGATGATAGAGCAGATAGCCCTGGGCCGTGGCCATGAGATTGTGAGTATTATCGACGTTGACAATCAGCAGGATTTTGAGAGTGAGGCCTTTGCCTCTGCCGATGTGGCCATTGAGTTCACCGCTCCGCAGGCCGCCTATGGCAACTATCTGAAGGCCTTTGCCAAGAACGTGAAGGTGGTGAGCGGTTCCACAGGTTGGATGAAGGAGCATGGCGACGAGGTGCGCCGCCTGTGCAGCGAGGGAGGTCAGACGCTGTTCTGGGCTTCCAACTTCTCTATTGGCGTGGCCATATTCTCGGCAGTGAACCGCTATTTGGCACGCATTATGAACGATTTTCCACAGTATGACGTGCGGATGGAAGAGGTGCACCATGTGCACAAGCTGGACCATCCCAGCGGCACCGCCATTACCCTGGCAGAAGAGATAGTAGGCAGGCTTGACCGCAAGCAGCAGTGGTGTGTGGGCCAGGTGACCAATGCCGACGGCAGCGTGACCCCCGCCACCGATACTGCCGCCGACGCCCTTGTCATCGACAGCATCCGCCGCGGCGAGGTGCCGGGCATACACAGCATCACCTACGATTCGCCTGCCGACTGCATCACCATTACCCACGATGCCCACTCGCGCCAAGGCTTTGCCCTGGGTGCCGTGCTGGCAGCCGAGTTTACCGCCAGTCACAGCGGACTGCTCACCATCAGCGACATGTTTCAGTTCTAACAAAACCCCCGAATCAATATGAACAAAATACAAGCCCAACGCATGCAATGGCTCAAGTTTGCCGTGGTGCTGATACTCTATCTCGTGTTTCTCTGCTGGGTAGGCAGCTGGTGGGGCTTACTGGTGGTGCCCTTCATCTTTGACGTGTATATCACCAAGAAGATAAGATGGCAGTGGTGGCGCGATGCCGAAGGCCCCGTGCGCTTCCTCATGTCGTGGGTTGATGCCATTGTGTTTGCACTGGTGGCTGTGTATTTCATCAACCTGTTCTTTTTCCAGAACTATGTGATACCCTCCAGTTCGTTAGAGAAGTCGCTGCTCACGGGCGACTACCTGTTTGTGAGCAAGGTGAGCTACGGGCCACGTGTGCCGCAAACCCCTCTGACCATGCCACTGACACAGCACACACTGCCCGTGTTCAACTGCAAATCGTACATAGAATGGCCTCAGTGGGAATACCGCCGTGTGAAGGGTCTGGGCAACATCAAGGTCAACGACATCGTGGTGTTCAACTACCCCTCGGGCGACACCCTGTGCAGCGCCCCCATGTATCAGGCGCAAGACTTCTACCTGATGTGCTACGGCATAGGCGAACAGCTGTGGCCCACACATCCCAACCCCGACTCGCTGACACTGCTGCAACAGCGCGAATACTATGCCGAGGTGTATCGCCTGGGGCGCAACTACATTGCCTCCCACCCCGATGAATATGGAGAAATCATCACCCGACCCGCCGACCGCCGCGAGAACTACGTGAAGCGCTGCGTGGGACTGCCCGGACAAACCCTGCAGATAAAGAACCGGGTGGTGTATCTCGACGGCAAGGCCAACAAGGAGCCCGACAACGTGCAATACACCTACTATGTGGAGCTGAACCAGCAGCTTCCCGAAGAGCTGATACAAGAGCTGGGCATCTCGTTTGAAGACCTGAGAAGTCTGCACGACAACGGCTACATGCCACTCACACAGTATGCCGTGGCCACACTGAACACCAGCAAAGACCTGGTGAAGAGCATACGCCTGAACACCGACAGCAGCCCCGACGGCATCTACCCGCACGACGGCAACAAGCACTGGACACGCGACAACTACGGTCCGGTGTGGATACCCAAGAAGGGAGAGACCCTGCGCCTTACATTGGACAACATCACCATCTACGACCGCCCCATACGCGTGTATGAAGGCAATGACGTGCAGGTGAAGAACGGTGCCATATACATCAACGGCACCCTCACCGACAAATACACCTTCAAGATGGACTACTACTGGATGATGGGCGACAACAGGCACAACTCTGCTGACTCACGCTACTGGGGCTTTGTGCCCGAAGACCATATTGTGGGCAAGCCCATCTTTATATGGTGGTCGAGCGACCCCGACAGGCACGGCATCTCGGGCATACGCTGGAGCCGCCTGTTCAGCATCGTTGACAACATCAAGTAACCCCCTACGCTCCACAGCATGCGCCTCAACCTGTTTCTACGCTTTCTGCTGGCACTGGCAGTGACCGTGGCACTGATGCTCTTCTTCAGAGCCACAGCCCTCACCCTGTGCACCATCGACGGACCGGCGTTTGAGCCCATGCTGCAACAAGGCGACCGCATTGTGGTGAACCGCTGGAGCTACGGACTGCGCACAGGCACCGAGGGCGGCCTCTTTGGCTACGGCCGACTGTGGCAGCAACCCGTGAGGCGCGGCGACATCGTGGTGTTCGAGACAACAGGCAAGCCACACCACGGCAAGATGCTGGCACGCTGCAAGGCACTGCCCGGCGACACCCTGCCCCACCCCAAAGGGCTGGTGGTGGTGCCCGGCATCAAGAGCACCTGCGCACGCACCAACTACTACCTGCTGGAGCCCCTGCAGCCGCTACGCACAGAGGCAGCAGCCGGCACCACCCTGGTAGAGGAGCAGCAAATCATAGGCAAGGCCACCATGGTGCTCTATCATATAGACAGCAGCGGCATAGACCGCCACAGATGTTTCCTATCCCTGCCCTGAGCCATGACCGCACTGCTATCATCCACCTACTTCGGCCCCATAGAGTGGTATCACAAAATGGTGATGCACAGGGAAGCCGTCATAGAGGCACACGACAACTACCAGAAGCAGACCTACCGCAACCGCTGCGTGATAGCCACCACACAGGGCACCCAGGTGCTCACCGTGCCCGTGGAGCGACAGGCAGGCAACAGGGTGCGCATCAGCGACCACGGCAACTGGCGGCACCTGCACTGGCACGCCCTGCTGTCGGCCTACAGCGAGTCGCCCTTCTTTGACTATTATGCCGACGACATACGCCCGTTTTTTGAAAAGCGCTACACCTATCTGTACGACTTCAACCGTGAAATATGCCTCCGTATGTGCCAACTGCTCGACATCCGTCCGCACATTACAGAGAGCCAGCGCTATCTCACCGCCGAAGAATGTAGCACACAGGGCATTGCCGACTACCGCGAGAGCATACACCCCAAGCGGCCCGTGCAGGAAGAAGGCGCACCGCTGAAGCCCTACTATCAGGTGTTTGCCCACAAGCACGGATTCATACCCCACCTCAGCATCCTGGACCTGCTGTTCAACATGGGTCCAGAGGCTGCCGTGCTGCTGGGCGAGACGTCAGACACCTATCGGCCAGACAGCCAATGAGGCAGCCTGCATATTGAACCAGAAAACAAAAAACATAACTAATACAATATCAACATGAAGAAATCTACACTATCACTACTGATTGGAGCACTGCTCTCCTTGTTGCCCAGCCAACTGCTGGCATGGTCGTTTGGCTACACCACGGGCGAGGCATCGAAAAGTAAAATCTTTAGGGTGACCACAGGCGGCACACAGGGCGTGTGCATCAAAATGGATGCCGAGAAGATAAAGACACTGAAGGGAAGCACCATCAGTGGCGTGGAGTTTGTGGTGGGTTCCAAGCGTACCACAGGCTCGAAGATTACCCTGTTTGTGAGCACCGACCTGACCGCCGACCCCGTGCGCTCAGAAACAGCCACCATTGCCACCGCCAACGTGTGGCAGTCGGCCACCCTGTCAAACCCCTACACCATTACAGGCGACGAGCAGGCCATCTATGTGGGCTATCTCGGCGAGATCAACAGCAGTTACCAGTTCTGCTCTGCCGACTTCAGTCAAGACATCCAGGACTGCTGCTTTGCCTACGACGAGGGCAAATGGATGGATGTGTATGGCAGAGGAGTGGGCGCCGTGAACGTACGTGCCACCATCAACGATGCACCCGCCTTTAACGACGTGATGATGAAAAACATACCCATCACCGCCTACTACCGCAGCGGCGAAACCTACCAGGTGAACGGCACCATACTCAACATTGGCAGCAACACCGTGACCGACATGACCGTGGATATACAGGTGGGCTCGCAACCTGCACAGCACATGGCACTGACCAACCTGAACATTCTGCCCGGCAGCACCTACAGCATCGACGTGCCCCTGAGCAGCACCGAGGGCAACTGCAGTCTGCCCGTGAGCATAGAGGTGAGCCAGGTGAACAGCGCCGACGGCGATGCCGACATCACCGACAACAAGGTGAGCGATGTGGCATACTTCTATCCCGCCGACATGGAACGCAACATACTGATAGAGAACTTCACCAGTCAGACCTGCTCCAACTGTCCCTCGGGCCACAGCACGCTGCACCGCGTGCTGGAAGAGTCGGGCATGAAGAACCTGATACAGGTGTCGCACCACGCCGGCTATGAGGCCGACCGCTTCACCATGAAAGAAGACGGAGAATACTGCTGGTTCTATGGCGTGGGCACCACCTTTGCCCCCGCCGTGATGTTCAACCGCCTGACCAACACCGCCGTATCATCCGCCCCCATCGTAAACACCGTGCAGAGCGACATAGAGCACAACCTGGAATATGCCAACCTGCAACAGCCCTACGTGTCGCTGAGCATGGAAACCACCTACAACGAAGCCACCCGTGAGGTGACACTCGACATGGGCATCTACACCCACACCACCACCCCCTCGGCAGAGAATATCCTGAACGTGTTCTTGGTGCAAGACTCCATCAAGAGCTATCAGGTACTGGGCGGCAGCGACTACGTGCACAACAGCGTGTTCCGCGGCACCCTGACAGGAGGTGCATGGGGACTGCTGGTGGATTTGAAGCCAGGCGAGGTGGTGCACTACAAAACCCAATACACCCTGCCCGAGCAAATCAGGTCAACCTACTGGGCAGAGGGTACAGAGGCACCCGAACTGGACGGCTCTAACATAGTGCCCACCGTGCTGAAAGACATGCGCCTGGTGGGCTACGTGGCAGCCTACTCGAACAGCGACTACAACGCCTGCCAGGTGTATAACTCCGTAGAGGCACGTCTGGGCGAGAACAGTGTGCAGAAGGGCTATACCAGCGGCATAGACACCCCCGCAACCCAGACACAGCAAGCACACAAGGTGTATGCCCAAGACGGCATCATCAAGGTGAGCGGCCAGTATGACAACTACCGTGTGTATAACATGGCAGGTGCACAGATGCCCGGCGCACGCACCAACGGTGCCGGCATATACATGGTGCGCGTGCAACAAGGCCAGCAGGCAAAGACCTACAAGGTGTGTGTGAAATAAGCTGAACGAACAACCTAACAAGCAACAGGAATGAAGAGACTACTCATATCAATAGCGGTGGCACTGGCAGCCCCCCTGGCCACCCTACAGGCACAACCCAACAGCGTGCTGGCTCCCAACGCCCGCATCAAGATGGCACAAATCAACAAGGCCACTCCCGTACAGCGCAGCGCCGCACTGAGCACCACGCTGAGCGCCTACCTGATGGTGGACGAGGACGAGATAGACTGGCAGGCACTGCAACAGGCAGGAGCGCAGATAAGCATGCGCACCGGCAACATGGCCACCATACGTGTGGAGGCCTCTCGCCTGCAGGCACTGGCACAGGTGCCGGGAGTGAAGCACCTGCAACTGGCAAGCAAGGGCAGGCAGCAACTGGACAAGGCACGCCAGGACGCCGGTACCGACCTTGTGCTGCAAGGCACATCGCTCTCATCGCCCTACACAGGCAAGGGAGTGGTGATAGGCATTGTGGATGCCGGCTTTGACTACGGTCACAAGGCTTTCTATGACGCCCAGGGCAACAACCGCATCAAGCGTGTGTGGGAGCAGAGCACAGAGCCAACCACACGCTTCCCCTCGCCCCAGAACTTTGGCTACGGCGCAGAGATAAAAGAGCAGAGCGAGATAGAATGGGCTGGCGGCGACATTGCCAACAACTCGCACGGCACCCATGTAACCTGCATCGCTGCCGGTTCAAAACTGCTGGCAGACGGAGCCTTCTGCGGAGCAGCACCCGATGCCGACATCGTGCTGGTGAGCATGGGCGAGGCATCCGACGATAACGTGAACTTCACCAACGCCATCAAATACGTGTTCGACTATGCCGACGAGGTGGGCAAACCTGCCGTGGTGAACCTGAGCCTTGGTACCCACGCCGGACCACACGACGGCACATCGCCCTTTGACCGCATGGCAGACCAGCTGCTGTCTCTTATACACATCTGACGCTGCCGACGATATGCAGTGTG
>CALZNR010000069.1 GCA_945827565.1 uncultured Prevotella sp. | reverse complement strand
ATTTCTGCCTGTCTCGTGGGCTCGGAGATGTGTATAAGAGACAGCCTGTAAAGAACTTGAGTTGCAGTCCGGCATGTGCTTCAAATGCCAGTCCTTTCTCTTCCACCAACTTGGCTTGCTGCACACCCACACCCACCAGGGTGGAGATGTCTATGAGGCGGGCGGGGTTATAGCCTCTGACGTAGGAGGTGAGACTGAACAGATGTTCCAAACGGGCGCCAAAGGCGGTATATACCTTTGCCTTGTATTCCTGATTGCCCCAGCTTGCACGCAGGTGCAGGCGCAGGGTGTTGAGGCGGTCCAACTGCTTGCCCAGGGCAAAATGGGCGCTGGTGAGCGGTGCAAACTGATAGTTGGAAGAGGGGGAGGCTATCTGCTCCAGCCCGCCACCAAACTGCACAAACAGGTGGTCGTCCCAGCGATTGGTAAAGTCCTCGCCATAGGCTCTCCAGCGACTGTCGAGCACATAGTCCATGGCATCAAACTGCCCCTCTTCACGGGCACTGTTCTTGCCATGCGCTGCCCTGCTCTTGGCGATGGTCTCATCGTCGAGCGAGTCGATGGGTGTTTCTTGCGTCACCTGTGCAGCGGCAGGCATACCTGCCATGCAGCATACCACGAGTGCCGCCCTCATCCATTTGCGTGTGCTATGTATCATTGCCGGAAATCTCATTCTCTACTGTTTTGTTTCTGATTCGTTCTCAGGCGCTGTGGCGGCAGGTGTTTCTGCTGCCTCACCGGCGGCTGCCGGAGCCTGCTGCTCTGTGGCGGCGGCTGCCTCCTTGGCATCGGCTGCCAACTTCTGCAGCTCTTCCTCGCGCCTGCTTGCCTCCTCGTCCATGATAAGGTCGAACATCACCTTGTACTTGGGGATGTCTTTGCGGCGATAGCTGTACTTTTCGCGCTTGTCGTCGTTGACCAGTCCCTCGTTGAAGTAGAAGCGCTTGTAATCGGGCTGCAACTCAAAACTGTGATGGAAGAATGCCAGATAGCGGGGGATGCTGTCGAAACGCATACGCCCTGCCTGCCTTTTCTCCATCTCCTCGGCATAGCGTGCGTTGTACTCTTTCTGCATTATCTCCAGCGTGTCTTTCACTCGCATGTACATGTTGTAAGCCGCCGGGTCACTCATCATCAGGTCGGTCTCCTCGTCTTCGCTCAGCAGCTTCTGACCGTTTAGCTCTGCCACGGGCACGCTGATCTGCTCGTCGGGATAGTTCACCGCATCTTCTTCCGTTCCTGCCTTATCCACATGGAGCAGGGCTTTCAGATACCACTTCTTGGGGTTGCGGTTGTCCATCTGATCCACATACTTCTCTGCCTCATCGCGCATTCCCCAGTCTTCTACCTCGGTGTAGAGGATGGCTTTGTTCTCGTCTGAAGAGCCGAGCACAAACTCCTTGGCTGACTGGTAGTCGGCCTCTTCCTCTGCATTGCGATGGCGGTTGTAGTGCAGGCGTTTCAGGTTCATAAACTTCTCCACCTTGGCCACGCTCTCCATCACATCAGCAGAGATATTGCCGGCACCCTTGAGCTTTTTTATCAGATAGTTGCACGAGTCCATCTTCTGCTTCTGGAAGTAGATGATGGCTTGGTTCAGCAGGTGCTCTGCCCTGTTGACGATGGGCCTGGTGTCGTCGTCGATGTATTTATGGGCATTGACGCCACGCATACTGTAGTCGATGAAGGGGTCCAGGATAGAGGCATCGGGCACGCCCTCTCTCAGTCGCAGCAGTGCCATCTTGTTGGCCACGTAGGGTGCCACCTTCGACACATACTGGTAGTCGTAGCCCTTGATGATTTTCTGGTAGGCTATCTTGGTGATGGTATCCACCTCGGCAGAGTCGGTGATGACGGTGTAGAGGTTGTAGAAGTCACCGTCTGACAGCTGGCTCAGCTTGAGGCGGCCCTCTGCGCCGGCTGCCCTGTTCTGGTAATAGAATTCGCGGCACTCTGCCGGTGTCAGGATTTTCTGTCGCTGATACATGTACGAGAGCTTCATGGCTCGCAGGGTGCGCAGCACAGGAGCAATGGTGTCGGCATAATACGACAGCCTATAGACCAGGGGGTCGGCGGCATCGCCGGGGTTGCTCTCCACAATGCTGCGCAGCTCGTCGGCTTGCGCCCTGTTGCCCTCTTTCTCCAAGATGTCTGCCACATCGGTCCACTCATACACCCTTACCTTGGGGGCAGAGGAGGAGCCTTTGCCCACACTGGCCTTGATCATGGCAAGGGCGGCACTGGCACGCTGGCGCGCCAGATCCATATTTTTCTGCGTGGGTCCATCGGGCGAGGCGGCACCCTCGATGCTTACATTCACCAGGCGGTCGCCCCACTCTTTCAGTTCGCGAATCATGTTGTGCAGCGTTACTTGGTTCAGCGAGTCGGCCTCCATCTCGGCGGTACCCACCTTGAACAGCAGGTTCAGCTTGCGGTCTTGCTTGGAGAAGTTTTCCTCTGCCGCCTGCTTGAACTCCTCGTTAAGCTCTATGTCGGCGGTGGCGATGTTGAAGTTGAGAAACTTGAACGGACGCTGTCGCAGACAGGTGCCCATGGCCACCTCTCTACGCTTCACATGGTGATAGTCTTCAATGATGAAGGTGTAGGGGCCCTTGAAGGTTTTTGTTTTGTGTGCCTCGGTCTTGGGAAACACCACCACGGTATCTACCATCACATCGCTCTCATAGGCCAACTGCAACTTGCTGCTGTAGCCGCAGCTCAGCGGGTCATTGGCAAAGTAGTCAAAGCCCTTGCGCTTGTCTTGCAGTTCGTGATACTCGGGACCCTCATACACCACGGGGCGGAGGAATGCCACGGTGTCTTCTGTCTGGCAGTCCACGGCATAGGTCTGCACAATGATGCGCGACGACTCGTTGGCAACGCCTGGACCGTGCAGGGTGAACTTGATGGGGAAGTACTCATTGCCATCATCGGGGTCGCCGGCAGGCTCGGAGCCTATCTCGTCTTGCTTGCGTGCCTTACCCTCGCTAATCACCTCACGGGTGCGGTTCACCGTGAACGTTGCCGTGTATGTCTTGTTGGGATTATCCACCCTGATTTCAAAGATTTTGTCCTGTACCGTCTCTTCGTTGAAAAAGAAGAGGAACACAAAGCCGGGCAATGCCATCTTGGAGAAGGAGCCGTTGCCCCTGACCTTGCTCACAAGGTTGTTGTTGTCGCAGTATTTCTTCAGCTTCTTCTCCAAATCGGGGTCAAACATGCCACTGTTGCCCGAGTTGAGAAGCTTTTCCAGGCCCTTTCTCACCGTGGCGGCACGCTCTTTGGTGGGGAAGGAGCCATAGTATATGATGTCGCCCCTCTTGCCGATGTTGTCGTCCTCGTTGTACATCTTGTTGTGCACCTTGATGGTGCCCTTATACTCGGCTGCCTCCTGGGCAAAGGCGATGAGCGAGCACAGCACAAGGGCTCCCAGCATCCCCGCCCTCAGCAGGGAAGCCTTTCCGAACAAGCGGGTGAGCAGATGACTCTTTTTTCTCAATTCTATACTCATAACGTTTCTCAGAGCACGGACCTTACAGGTTGTCTATCTCAATATGTAGCTCACCGACACTCCCACTCTGGTGGGCAGCAGCACATTGCCGGTGGCGTTGGTGCGCTGGGTGCCATCCACGGTGTAGTCGGCATCAAAGTTATCGTGAACAAAATATTCTTTTTGCTTGTAGGAGATCAGTCCCACGCCGGCATGGAAGTCAATGCCGAGGCGCTTGGTGAGGTTCCACACATAGCCCAAGGTGAGGCCTCCGCCATAGGCATCGCCATGATACACC
Organism: uncultured Prevotella sp.; assembly: GCA_945827565.1. Classification (GTDB taxonomy): domain Bacteria; phylum Bacteroidota; class Bacteroidia; order Bacteroidales; family Bacteroidaceae; genus Prevotella. Next base: position 3,289 of record CALZNR010000069.1, on the reverse strand, counting down.
TTGCCACTCCACGTGATGTTGTATGCGGCTGCCACGGCACCTATGCCCACAAACCAGTGGTGCATGGGACGGGCGGAGAAATAATATCTGTATTCGGGTTGAACGGCAAGAATCTTCAGGTCTTTGCCCCACGGTTTGTGGTTGCCCATAACGCTGAGCACCACCGACGATTTGTTGCCCACCACTATCTCTGCTGCCACATTGGGCGACTGCATCAGCAGCCATGGCACATCGGTGCTCACGGCCACCATCTGCGCCTTGATGCTGATGGTGGCGGTGAGAAGCGTTGCAAGAATCAGTGTCAGTCTCTTGGGTGTCTGCATATCGTTGGTATGTGTTTTGGCGGGTGCTCCTGCCGTGTGTCTGTTGTTTTGCCGTTTCCGTTTTTTTCTTTAAAAGGATATGCCTGCCCTGCTGTGAGCGCAGGCATATCCCTGTTTGTAAGAATGAGGGGGTATCAGAATTCAAGTTCCGAGCCGTCCACCTCCGTCCATCGCACCAGTTCTGCATTCACCACAATCTCCTCTGGAGTATATACGGTAATGTAGATGTTGTATTGCTTTCCAGCCTCTATTTTGTTACCTGTAAAGGAAATCTTGGTAGGGCTTTGGGGAGTGAACTCATACGATTTGCCATCTTTATAGTCCAAACCGATGGTCAACAGCACCTGATAATCAGGAGTTGAAGTCGGCGGAATGATGATACCTGTGCCCACACTGGGATAGTTTACGTACTTTTCAGAAGGATTCTCGCTTGTTACTAATGCTTTATATTCCAACGGATAGCCCTTCCCTTCTGTTAGCGAACTGAATTCGGTACGCACGTAGGCTTTACTTTCTTCATTCCACGTCTCTTGAGACTTCAACTCCACGCCATTGTAGGTTGCAGTGCCTCCATCCTCATCTATATCGGGAACGGTCACCGTGTTATAGAAAGTTCCGACAGCTGTTATCAGTCCCTCCGTAGAGTTTACGTCTCCTGCGTTATCATTTGGCGCATAAGTCAAATCTGCAACGGTCATCGTAACGCTCGTAGGCACGTCGCCCAGCAGCACCAGTCTCTTCAGATACAATTTACCCTTCTCTGCCTCTTTCTCATCACCTCTTGCAATCTTGAAGTTGAGACGCGACAGGGCATGCTTGAACTTCATTACAGGAGTTTTAGCATCCATACTGTTTTTTTTGAAATACTCACGGAAATATCTGCCGCTGTAAGCATATTGCGACCATGTGTCTTCCACTTCAGCTGCAGACTCCCCTTCATCAGCTGTAGGCTTATAAGAACGGCCCCACAGCACATCGGTATAGCCATCGATGGGGATATCCACAGAGACTTTCGAAGCTGTAGTTGTCACACTGCTCTGATAGGGATGGTAGCCATAGAAGGTGTAGCTGTACCAGTTGCCCATGGGATAGAAGCGGGTGAAGTTGTCTTCCCAAGCGATACGGGTGTAAGTTTTTTCGTTTTCCGTCACTTTCGTGGCATTTGCCTTTACGTTTCCTCCCCAGGTAGTGGTGTTTATTGGGGCATTATCAGATGATTCCATACCCATCCAGTTCATATAGCGGCCCTCATTGCGCTTCTTTTTATCGCTCTCTGAAGTTGCAACAGTTTTATATTGCTGCCAGTCTATTGGACTTGCATCTCCGAATTGAGACGCTGCCAGACAGAACATGCCGATGCCCTCATGGGTGTCAAAGTTGCCGTCGGTTGCATCGGGTATGATGGCCCTGGTAAACGCCTGATTGCCTCCCGTTCCCAGTTTAATCTCCACATCGCTGTTAGCCTCGAGCACCCACTTCTCGTCTTCTGTGAGTTGTGGAATGTCATCGGCAGCAGCGTCAGCGAAGTTGTCGCTGGTGGAGCATCATGTGAATGTTAGAGATGCCATGCCAAGGAAGAACAAGAGATATTTTGAATTTCTCATTTTCGTTGGTTTAATTCTTTTTTAGTTTGTAATCTTTAAGGGGCTGTGGGGTGCCGTGGTGGCACCCCACCCCTTTTCCGTTCAACTCTAACGTTCAGTGCTTACTGAAATTAGAACTGCTTATCGGGATCAAGGTCAATGTGTCCACCGTTCTCCCATGGCTCGAGAGTGGTCTTCACCTCAATCTTTGTCAGACCGTAAACCATCACTCTGACATTGTAAGAATTGCCAGCAGCAAATGTTTCCTGGTTTGCGCTGGTTTCTTCTGATTCTCCATTGTTAGGATGAGAACCACTCAGCACATCGGCAGCTTTGATTTTCAAACCTTTGATAGTTTGCGTTTTCACTTCTTTAGATGTTGCTACACCAGTACCGTTTGCAGTCTCACGACCATACACAGTCTGCTCCACAGTGATGTCCATGACATATTCTCTCTCACCAGGCATCACCAACAGAGCTTCACCGATTCCTGTATAGCCAGTGGTGTTAAGTGCAATACCGTTCAGTTCAATTTTCTTGTAGAGATTTCTCGTATTGTCTGGGTCTAATGATGCTACATCTGCTTCTGCTACTTTTTCACCTACTGCGTAATGTACAGTGGGACCGTCACCAGTTGCCACACTATTTACAATTTCACCTCCTACCAATACAATATACTCATATTTTGTTTCGCCTTCTTTCAGGTCAACCAATGGTTCATTCTGGTCAGGGGCAGTTTCAGGGTTATTGTCAGTGTCAGGACGCTTCTTCAATTGCAAAGACTCTTCAGCGTCACCAGTTGTATTCATCACAGATTCAATCACATAGTTAAGACCCGTGGGTACACCTGCTGTACCTTCTGGATCCACGTTGCGGTATGTAGCCACAATCTGACCGTTGATCTTTGATTTAACCTCGATCTTCTTGATACGTACTGCCTCATTGTCATTGCCAACACCATCGTTGGTTGCATCAGCCATTTGCTTGGCATCAAAGGTGAAGCGTGTGAGCAGGTGCTTAAACTTCAGATTGGGCTGAACACCCTTGCGAGCTGTCTTTGCAGAATAGAGAGATCTTGCATAATTCTTGAATGTTGTTTCTGGATAATAGGCTTCAACATTTTCACGTGGGTCAGATGCATCTCCGCCATTCAGTCTATCAGCGTCATACTTAGTCAATTCTGTGCTGGCAGCCATCACATCCTGTGAACCATCGATAATGAAAGGAACGGTGATTTTAGCTTGGTCAATAGTGCCAGAGATAACTTTAGGACCTTCAGTATTAGGTACCTTGTTTGTGGTGGTCTTTTTATAAACCTGATAATTACCTTCACTTACATTAGTCCAATTAACATCAGCAACATTTACAGGATTAGTTATTTCT
>CALZNR010000068.1 GCA_945827565.1 uncultured Prevotella sp. | reverse complement strand
GAGATTTCTGCCTGTCTCGTGGGCTCGGAGATGTGTATAAGAGACAGTCTCCACGTAGGCATAGCCATTGTAGTTGGGATTGCTGCTGGTGTAGATGCCAGCACCGTCGGTACCATCATTATAGTCCAGCCCCCAACTGCTTTCATATTGGTCGGGTATGCCGTCGCCATCGCTGTCGGTTTTTTCTGGAGCAATGTCTTTCAGAATGGGCCATGCGCCGTTTTCCACTTCTGCTGAGCTTAGGTTGTTGTCTGATTGGCAGTCTATCAAACCTTTGGTAGAACCGCTGCTGCCCGAGTTGTCATCGCCTAAGCGTGCCATTACCTGTGCCACCATCAGGTTGTCCACACAGTCGCGGTAGAGCGATGCTCCGGCAAGTGCCATCACTTTGTCGTAGGCATCTTCTGCGCTGTGGGTAGTCACCGACATAAACTCTCGGGGCTCTCTCAAGTGGATGGTATCTTTGGTGGTGGCTGTCCATGTGCCGTCGCAGCCGCTGGCATTCACTTGGTTCAGTATGCCTATGGTCCAGTTGTCTTTGGTCATATCCTCATAGTCGGGGTTTACGTTTCCATCGGTATAGAAGTGTCCCCATTTGTGTAGGTCGTGCGCAAAGGCGGGAAAAGTCTGGATATAGCTTTTGGTGCGTATGCCAATGCCGCAGATGCGCTTGCGGATATTGGAGGCACTGGTGTCGGTGAGTGGACCTGGCTTATAATAGTTGTTCACAAAGTTCACGTCAATGGCTTCGGCACCGTAGCATCCGTTGCCTCCCCAATTATAGAACACGTTGTTGCGCAGGTCGCAGAAGTCTTCAGTCAGCGGACTGGTATCGCCGCCCAGTCGTGGCACGCGGCTCTTGCATTGGGTGATGAGGTTGTGATGAAACGACACGTTTGTACCTCCCCAGTTGCCACCATAGCCATGTTCTCCTTTGACATGACCTCCCTTGTTCAGTGCCTGTTCCACCATGCACCATTGTATTGTCAGGTTGGTTGCAGCCGAGATTGACAGACATTCGTCAATGCTCCAGCTGATGGAACAGTGGTCCATGATAACGTTGTTGGCTCCGTTGAATCCAAAGCCGTCACCTTCGTGGAATGCCACTTGGCGGTTACCCAATCGAATACGAATGTAACGGATGATGGCGTTCTCGCAAGAGATGGTTACAGGATAGTCGGCAAGACAGATGCCTTCGCCCGGTGCTGTCTGGCCCAAGATGGTCAGGTCGCCACAGTCCAGATTCAGTGCCGACTTCAGGTAGATAGTTCCGTTGACGGCAAAGGTCACAATCTTTTTGCCCGGTTGCTTCACAGCCCAGCGGAAGGTGCCCTCTTTCAGTTTCGACTCATCGCAGTCGTCCAGTGAAGTCACTACATAAGTCTTTCCTCCACGTCCTCCAGTGGCATATTTGCCATAGCCTTCAGCGCCTGGAAAGGCGAGCATACGTGTCTGTGCCTGGGTATATAGGTTCACACCCATTGCCATCAAAAACAGTAAAATTAGTTTCGGTAATTTCATAATGATAGGTTTTTTGTCAGTTACAAAATTAGAAAATATTTTTCATATAGCGGGTGTATATTTTGATGTTTATGGGGGAGAATGAGATGGATAGTGTATAAAAGAAGCGGAGTTGCAACCGTTTGGATTGCAACTCCGCCATTTATCCGTAGAGTTTGGAATGTTTATAGGTGGGTGCGGTGTAGATAATCTCTCTAAACAGCCAAGTCCCCACTTATCGTTCTTCCTGCTCTTTGGGTCAGTTCTTATTTCTTGAAGAACTTCTTACCGTTCTGGATGTAAAGACCGTTGGCAGAAGCATTCTTCACCTGTACACCCATCAGGTTGTAGATAGGAGCATTGGCGTTGAATACCTTGCTGTTGTTGGTCTGGATGCCGTTGATACCAGTGTCAATACCGCTGCAGTCAGCAGTAATCAGCACGCTACCAATGTACTCGAAGGTGTCACTTGCATCCAAAGCAATGCTGCCAGCAGCTTCGTTAACAAGAGCAACAGAAGCAGGATCGCTGATCACGCGAATCTGAACACTCTCTACATTTGCAGCAGCTGCAGGAAGGTCACCCTTCAGCTCTGCCCAACCATAGAGTTTGCCAGGAGTTTCCTCCAAGCCAAACACCATGTCGCGAGCGTCCTCTTCTGTCATCTCATAGCTTGCAAAGTTGGTCCATGTAGCACCGCCATCCACAGAGTAGTCTGCCATTTGCTTGGTGAACATGTAGTTGTCTGAACCAACATAGCAAGAGAACTTGATGTCTTTCAAATCCTTGGTAGAAAGGGTGAATACTGCATAGTTCACCTGAGGTGTTGCTCCGTGGTGAGCCACAGCAGGGCTACGACGTGAGATGATAGGCATCTGCAGTTCGATAGGATCCTCACCAAACTTGCCGGCACGTGCCTGGAAGTTCTTGTTGGCAGCGGTAGCCTGAACATAGTTGAAAGGAGAAGCTACCAAACCTTCACCCAGACCAACGGTATCTACTACCATCATGGTAGCTACAGCCTTGTGTGCTTCGTCAATGAATGCGTCTGCTGCATAGCTGTCAAGGTTGGCATTGCCAGTCACTGTGCTGAAGTCGAGCAGTGAAACGATGCCGTCAACGATAGGCTCGAATTTGGCGCTCAGGTTCAGGTCACCTTCCAGTGTCACGGTGCGGGTAGCCTCTGTGATAGTAGCGTCGTCAGACCATCCCTTGAAGGTGTTCAGAGTGCGATAAGCAGAGTTGTGGTCGTTGAAGCTGATAGCCACTTCATCGCCTACATAGTAAACGCTCTTTTTGGGTGATACGGTTGCAGTGATGTAAGAAGGACCGTCAACAGTTACGTTCAGTTTGGCAATTACGGGGAAGGCATCTACATAGGCGATAGAAGGACCAATGTAATAAACGCCCTCGCCGTTGATGTAGTCGATACCCTGTGTCTTCCAAGGATTGCTGTTCAGCATGTTGTACTGGTCGATAGAAGCATCCTGGAAGGTAGCACCTGTTTCCCAAGAGAATCCTTCTACTGTAGAGAGGTTGATGGTGTTAGATGCCAGCAAGGTAGTGGGAATGTAGGACTCTACAGTACCGTCGCCCAGCAGCTTCGTGGTCAGGTCGTCCATGCTCATGTAAGAAGCACCCTCATCTACCACGTTGTTCTGTGCAATGATGGTAGCACCCTGAGCGTTGGTGATGGTGGTATTGGTGTAGTTGCTGGTGTCGTTTACAAGGATGTGGATACCCTTCTGAGGACCGGCAAAGATGTTGTTGTTCAACTGGATGGTGGTACCTACAGGAAGGTTTGCACCTGTCATCATCACAGTGAAACCGGTGGTGCTCACTGCCTTGTTCTCACCCAGCAGCACCAAGTTGTTAGAGAAGTTCACCTGTGAAGGTGTGGTGTTGGGGTTACGTGTTTCCCATACACTCTTGGTGTAAGGCATGTCGTAAATCATACAGTCGGTCACGCTGAAGTTGTTGAAGGGAATGAAGGTACGGAAGGGGGTCCAGTTGTCTTTTTGTGCCTGTGCAGTTCCGTGCAGACGGCACTCCTTTACTTCAATCACATCCACAAAGTAGTCAGCAGCTGTCAACGCGTTGCCATCGGCGTCTGTCAATTTACCTTTGTCACCGTCAAAACGCAGGATAGAACGTGCCTGTCCGTGAATGTCACAATGACGAAGAGCAATGGTGTCGGCATAGATTGCACGACGGTTGTCCATCAGGTAAGAGCCAGTGCCCACCATATTCATGTTCTCAATGATGATAGACATCTGCTGACCCAGTTCGCCACGCGCAGGAGCGTCGGTTCCCCACTCAAATGCCATCTGCAACTGTGGCATCTTGTCAAAGTCGGTCTGGTTACTTCTGATCACCAGGCGACCGTTGGTCTGTGTGGGCTTCAACTTGCCTACAGAAACCAGCTCGCTGGCATCCCAGTCGCAGATAATCTCGTAGGTTTCGCCTGCGGCACCTGAACCCACTGCACTGAATGCAGATTTGAACTCTTTGTCATTGGTCACTGTCTTCTGCCAACTGTCTGCCATGGTGGTGGCTGGAGCCAGTAGCATGGTGGCTAAAGCCATAAATGTAAATTTTTTCATGGTGTTAAGTTTAAATGAATAATTAGGTTTATAATTCTCTCAATGTAATTCTGTCTTGAGGTCTGTTCCTGTTCTTCCCACTCTCTCTCCATGCCGAAGCACGAAGAGAGGGTGGGTAGAGTAGGGGGTTATTGATTGCTGATACCCTGCAAGTCCCAGTTCACGAAATAGCCGTTACTCTTGATGCTGCTGCTCACGTGGCTTTGCTTGGTGGCTGGATATTTGGGCACAATGCGCTTTGCCACGCTGTCGCGAGCCTCTGCCAGGTTGCCGTTGCGGTAGGCGCTGTTGCTGTAACGCTCGGCAATCTTGCACATGTAGCCATACGATTTGCCCTCTGCCACGTATTCCCTGATGTTCTCATCGGCCAGTGCCCAGTCGTATTTCTTCAGCAATTCATCGGTAGAGTAGAGTGCAAAGTCGGCTGAGCCTGGGTGGGGCAGTTTGTGCAATGTGCTGCTGGCCGCTCCTGCAATACCCAGATTGCTATAACCACCACTTCCTCCTAACCATTCTTGGTAGCGCAGATCCCATTCACTTCCTGTGGGTATGAGCTTGTCGGCAAAACGGCTACCCACGCCATCGTTCAGCAGGTAGTATGCCACTTCAAAGTGTCCAAGATGTGCTTCTGCCTCTGCCAGCAGGAAGTGCAGGTCATGTCCGCGGAAGATAGGAATGGCAGGTTGAATCTTGAAAATCTCCTTACCGTCAAGATAGGAATACTTGCGGTTGGTGTAGTCATAGCCGTAGTAGTACTTGTCGATGCACTTTTTGCCGGCGAGTATAGTCATTATCCAGCCTTGTTCCATGCTGCGCACATCCTTGCCTGGGTATAGGTTGATGCCGTATTCAGAGGGTTGCAGATAGAACGATGCTGCATCGGGATATTCGGGACAGAAGTATTGCACTAATCTATTCTTTTGGTCATTGTCATAGTTATAGATGATGGTGCTGATAAGCTGGTAGGCGCTGCCCAACCCCTCTGTGTAGAAGATGTTGGAGTAAGAGCCCACCATGTCGCTCTGAATCTTTTGTGACAGTTGGAACACATCACCCGATGCAATGTGGTTGGCAGAGATAATGCCACGCCATTCGTCGCCAGCCTGGTTGTCTGCCTCTACGCTGGCTTGTGTGTTCTTGATATAGTCCAGCACGTGGTCGCGTATCCATTGCCAGTCGCTCTGTGCAGCACTTTCATCGATATAGCTTGCACGCCAGGAGCGCCATTCTGCATTGAGGATCACTGCTGGGGGAGTAATATACTGCCATTGGCGGAACAGGGCGCGATCTTCTGTTTCAGGATCCAGCCACTTGAACCATTCCACCTCTTGTGTGGCGCTGATGTGCTCGTCGTTGACAGTGATACCGTTTTCCAGCAGGTTGATGCAGCGGTCTGCCAGTTCCTTCATGTTGCATTTGGTAAACACAGAGGCATCGCTCAGTTCCTTCTTCTCTGTCAGAGGATCATCAAACCAGTAGGCCTCGCCATAGGTCTTGCCCAGCATCAGGTATGCCCATACCTTGAGGCGCAGCGAACCGCTGATCAGGTTATAATACTGCTTCTGTGCATTCTCTGTCATGCTGTTGCCCACTCTGCGCTTGTATTCTCCCATTTTGAAGATGTAATCGTTGCAAGCCACGATGATAGAGTAGTAGCAGGTGGGGTCAGCATAACTGTTGCCGTTGGTGGTGCCCCAGTTGTATATACTCTTCAGTTCGGTGGGAGCATTGTCGGTAGTTTCCAGCACAGCACCACGTGTGTCTGTGAGGAAGATGGCATGGTCACCAGCCTTCTGCATGCAGTTCAATATACCCATGTAGCCTCGATACATCTCATCTTCCTGAGCGATGTAGTCCTCGGTGTTGATGATGTTTTTCGGGTCTGTGTCAAAATAATCGTTGCACGACTGGAGCATCGTGGCAGAAGCAACCAGGGTGAGTGCCAATATTTTGCTTGAAATTTTCATGTCTTCTATGTTTTGGGGTGAGATTAGAAATTGATGTTGAAGCCAGCCTTGATGGTGATGGGCAATGCTGTCTTGGCATAGTCAAAGCCACGCAGGTTCTCTGAGTATGAGTATGCAAACTCGGGGTCGCCTCCCAGGTACTTGGTCAGTGAGAAAAGGTTCTCTGCTGCCACATACACATTACCCGAACGAATCAGGTTGAACAGCTTCTCGAAGTTGTAGGTCAGTTTCACACTGCGCAGTTTCAGATAGTCACCTTTCTCAATCCAGCGGTCAGAGAAGTTGTTGTTGCCCAATGGGTCGCCATAGCTGGCGCGAGGCATAGAGGTTTCCTGGCCTTCTACCTGCCAGCGGTTGAGCACGGCAGCAGATTGGTTATAGAAGTTGTCCATCGACTCCAACTGGCGACGGGTGGCGTTATACACCTTGCCACCCACAGAGTAGGCAACGTTGGCATCCAGTACAAACTGCTTGAATCTTACTGAGAGGTTGATGCCTCCATAGAAGTCGGGCATGCTGCTGCCGAGGCTCACCTTGTCTTGTTCGTTGATGATACCGTCGTGGTTCACATCTACAAAGCGCACGTCACCTGCCTGATAGGCGTCACCGCTGCTGTTCACCAAACCAGCCTGCTTGGCTTCTTCTGCCGTGCGATAGATGCCATTGGTCTGGTAGCCATAGAACTCGTAGGGTTTGCTGCCTACTGCCATAATCATCTGTGCATCATCGTTGTTGAAGCCTGTGTAGTTAATCACCATGCTGCTGTTGTTGCCCAGCGATTTGATGGTGCTCTTGGCAGTGGCGATGGTGGCACCCAGCACGATGTCCCAATCCTTGGTGTGGTAAGGATTTACGCGCAGTGAAGCCTCAAAACCAGTGGTGTTGATGGTACCGCTGTTCTCGTAGTAGTTGTAAGAGCCATACACAGCTGAAACATTGCTGTTGAGCAGCAGGTCGTAGGCATGACTGGTGAAGAAGTTGAAGCCCACGTTGATGCGGTTTTCAAGCAGTGCCATGTCTGTCTCTTATACACATCTGACGCTGCCGACGATATGCAGTGT
>CALZNR010000067.1 GCA_945827565.1 uncultured Prevotella sp. | reverse complement strand
TTCCGGGCTGGACGTGTGTGCCTAATTTGTAGTTGCGAAATTCTCTGCAGGAGAATCCCCGCCGATTATAGCTCTTCACTATGCCACACAACTCCGGGTTTTCATCTTTCAGTCGCATCACACTTGAACCTGTAAATACGATTTGCAGATGGGGATATTTGTCGTAGCAGGTGCGCAGTTCCTGACTCCAATTGGGTTGCTTGAACACTTGGTCAATCAGCAACACCCTTCCGCCATTGCGGTAGAACTCACCGGCAAAGTCTGCTATACCTCGACACTGAAAGTAGAAATTGTTCATGTTGACATACAGACACTGGCGGTCAGATATGCCATAACGCTCACGGGCATACTGCAACAGAAGCGTAGTTTTTCCCACGCCGCGCGTACCTTTGATGCCGATGAGACGATGGTTCCAATCAATCTCATCCATCAAAGTGCGACGTATGACAGCATTGGTGTGTTCTACCAAGTATGTGTGTGTTCTGAAGAATGCCTCCATCCCAGTTATGTGATAAACTGACTAATTAGTGATGCAAAGATACGATATTCTTCTTAATTTGCAAACTCTATGTGACAATTTTGAAAAAAAATATTATCTTTGTGGCACATTTTTACAACGTTGTTGAAATACAGAGATGAACTTGTTCGTTTTTAATCCCGAGCACGATATAGCTCTTGCCAAGGAACAGCCGGGATTTACACCGCCGCACGCTGCACGAGCCTTGCGACATGATTTGGATTTTTTGCCTGCTTTTTTGGCGGGTAAGGACGATGTGGTGCTGGTGGAAGATGTGGAGCGTGCACGTGAGCGGCTGCGTAGGGTTCGTGCCAGACTGGTGCGAATGGGGGCTTGTTGTGGCGAACAGCCTCAATTGGTTGCGGCAAACATGCTGTCTGCTGTTGGCACGATGGATAAAGTGGTGCCTTGGGGATGGGATAAAGCCGTGTGTGAGCGCCTGCAAACGATGGAGATTTCTCCAGATTTACTTCCATCAAAAGACACTCTTAAAACAATCAAGGAATTATCTCATAGAGTGCAGGCTATAAGACTGTTAGATAGCTTTGGCTCTTTTAATACTTTACAGCCTGCAACATCCATTGAACAAGTGGAAGACTGGATTGCCAATATGCCTCAGGCCGTGCTTAAAGCACCATGGAGCGGCAGTGGAAGAGGTATTCGTTTTGTGAATAATTCACTGACGCCACACCAACAGGGATGGGTGAAAAATTTGTTGAAGAAGCAGGGGAGTGTCATTGTTGAGCCGTATTATAAAAAGGTGATGGACCTTGGCATGGAGTTTTATAGCGACGGGAAAGGTCACATAGCCTATTTAGGACTTTCTCTCTTTGCCACCAATAATGGTGAATATACAGGCAGCGTGCTTGCCACGGAGAGCTGTAAGCGTCAGTTGTTACAGGCATACATAAGCGAAGATGTGCTGGACTGCACGGCAGAACACATCAGACAATATGTGGCAAGCAACTGGGGTGAATGCTACGAGGGCCCCTTTGGTGTGGATATGATGGTGGTGAAAAAAGACACGGGAGAGTTGGCGCTGCATCCCTGTGTGGAGATAAATCTAAGGCTTACCATGGGGCATGTGGCATTGGCGATGTCTCCTAAAACCGACGACGAAGTAAAAATGAGCATGACAATAGTGTACGAGAATAACCAATACCAGTTGAAAATACGAAAACTGTAGAATAATATAGGCTTGCCTCGCTATGGCAGTCAGGTCTGTAGCTTTACGAAATAGGTGTCAAGATGAGACAATAATTTAAATAGGTATCGCATATTCCGCATTATTTTCGTAATTTTGCAGCCAAAATAAGTCAACACAAAAGCAAAATAGCATGAAACAAACCAAAATCGTGGCGTCAATCAGTGACAGAAGGTGTGATGTAGATTTCATCAGAAACCTGTTTGATGCGGGTATGAACGTGGTGAGAATAAATACAGCACATGCCACGCCAGAGGGTATCAAGGAGGTAATCGCCAACACTCGCAAGGTGTCAAGACACATTGCAATTCTGATAGATACCAAGGGCCCAGAGATCAGAACAACTGCTTGTAAAGAACCCATAGAATACAAAACGGGAGATGTGGTGAAGATCTTTGGAAGACCAGAGATGGATTCGGAACACGATATTCTCAACGTGAGTTATGAGAACTTGGCACAAGACCTGCAGATTGGCAATAGCATCCTGTTTGACGATGGAGTGATAGCCATGAAAGTGATAGGCATCAATGGTCCGGCGGTGATTGCGCAGGTGCAGAACGATGGTGTGCTTGGAGCACGGAAGAGTGTGAATGTGCCCGGTGTTCATATAGAACTGCCTGCACTTACCGAAAAAGACAGGCGCAATATCAAGTTGGCGATAGAACAAGACATCGATTTCATTGCACACTCGTTTGTGAGAAATGCAGGAGATGTGAAGGCTGTACAAGATGTATTAGATGAATATGGAAGCGACATCAAGATTATCTCCAAGATAGAGAATCAGGAAGGAGTGGATAATATTGATGAAATCATTGAGGCTTCGTATGGCATTATGATTGCGCGAGGTGATTTGGGAATAGAAGTACCCATAGAGCGTATCCCCGGTATTCAGCGCAAAATCATCAAGAAGTGTGTGTGTGCACATAAGCCTGTTATTGTGGCCACGCAAATGTTGCACAATATGATCAACAACCCGAGACCTACCAGAGCAGAGGTAACCGATATTGCCAACGCCATCTATTACCGTACAGATGCACTGATGCTGAGTGGTGAAACCGCCACAGGAAAATATCCTGTTCAGGCAGTTACCACCATGGCACAGATAGCAGAGCAGGCAGAGAAAGACAAGATGCGTGAAAACGACATAGAACTGCCATTCAATCCCAATGCATCAGTTAGTGAGTTCTTGTCGCGTAGTGCTATTGAAGCTACGGAGAGTATGAGCGTAAAGGGCATCATTACCGATAGTTCTACAGGTCAGACTGCTCGCAACCTTGCTGCTTTCAGAGGGCCTAACCCCGTGCTTGCCATCTGTTATAAAGAGAAATTGCAGAGATGGCTCAACTTGAGTTATGGTGTGATTCCCGTGTATCAGAAGGATAAGATATCCAGCAAACTCCTTATAGTTGCTGCCGTAAGGATGTTGAGACAGAAGGGTTATCTGCAACCAGAAGACAAAGTAGCATATTTAGGTGCCAGTATGGGACAAGGAGAAGGAACAACATTCCTTGAAATATTGGAAGCCAAAAAATATGCCGAAAAATGATATAATGGCGAGATTTGCTTATAAATTGTAAGAAATAAGGCAAAGATAGTGATGTTTTAAAATTAAATCACTACCTTTGCCTCGTTTTTGTAAACATGACTAACAAAGAAATGCAAGATATGAAACATCAACTGAGAAGTGCGGTGTGCACCCAAGGCCGCAGAATGGCAGGAGCCAGAGCATTGTGGGTGGCAACCGGAATGAAGCCGGAACAGTTTGGAAAACCCATTATAGCCATAGTCAACTCATTCACACAATTTGTTCCCGGACACACACATCTGCACGAGATAGGGCAGATAGTCAAGGCAGAGATTGAAGCAATGGGCTGCTATGCTGCAGAGTTCAATACAATAGCCATTGATGATGGTATTGCCATGGGGCATGATGGTATGCTCTATTCTTTGCCTTCGAGAGATATTATTGCTGACTCTGTAGAGTATATGGTCAATGCACACAAGGCGGATGCCATGATTTGCATATCTAACTGCGACAAGGTGACACCAGGTATGCTGATGGCATCAATGAGACTGAATATACCTACGGTGTTCTGCTCGGGTGGACCAATGGAAGCCGGAAAATGGAAAGGGGAGAATGCAGACTTGATTACTGCCATGATCAAAGGTGCCGATGAGAGCGTGAGCGATGAAGAAATGGCGCAGATTGAGCAATGCTCATGTCCTGGATGCGGTAGTTGTTCGGGCATGTTTACTGCCAACTCAATGAACTCGTTGACAGAAGCCATCGGCTTGTCGCTGCCCGGAAACGGAACAATACTGGCCACACACACCAATCGTGTGGAGCTGTTTAAGCAGGCAGCCCGACAAGTAGTGAAGAATGCCCTGGCTTATTACAATGAGGGAGATGAGAGTGTGCTACCCAAAAGCATTGCAACCAGAAAGGCTTTCCTCAATGCCATGACCTTGGACATTGCCATGGGTGGTAGTACCAACACCATTCTTCATCTTTTGGCTGTGGCACAAGAGGCTGGAGTGAATTTTAAAATGCAGGATATTGATGAACTGAGTCGCAAGGTGCCCTGTTTGTGCAAACTGGCACCCAATACACAAAAGTACAGTGTGCAGGAGTGTAATAGGGCAGGAGGCATTTTGGGTATTCTCAATGAATTGAATAAAGGTGGATTGATTGATGGCAGTGCTGTACGCGTGGATGGATTTACGCTGGAAGAGCAGATGAAGAAATATGACATCACAGGAAACTCCATTGATCCAGAGGCCAATCGTATCTACCAAAGTGCTCCTGGAGGGCGTTTCTCTACGAAGATGGGCTCACAGAGTGCAACATGGGGCACATTGGACACCGACCGCTCAGAAGGATGTATCCGAGATTTGCAACATGCCTATACCAAAGATGGAGGTTTGGCAGTGCTGTTTGGAAATATTGCGCAAGACGGCTGTGTGGTAAAGACGGCTGGCGTGGATGAAAGCATCTGGAAATTCAGTGGTCCGGCGAAGGTGTTCCAGTCACAGGAGGATGCCTGTGAAGGAATATTGAATGGCCAGGTACAAAGTGGGGATTGCGTGGTGATTACCTACGAAGGACCGAAGGGCGGACCCGGTATGCAAGAAATGCTGTATCCCACCTCTTATATCAAGAGCCGTCATCTGGGCAAGGAGTGCGCTCTCATTACCGATGGAAGATTCTCAGGAGGAACCAGCGGACTGAGTATCGGACATATTTCACCAGAGGCTGCATCTGGTGGAATTATCGGAAAAATAAAGGATGGAGACATTATTGAGATAGACATACCCAACAGAACAATCAACGTGAAATTGTCTGATGATGAACTGCAAAACAGACCTATACAGCCATTGCAGAGAGACCGCATCGTGAGCAAAGCACTGAAAGCCTACGCACAAAGTGTGGCAAGTGCAGACAAGGGCGGTGTGAGAATGATAGAATAACTATTTGGAAAGAATGGAAAAGAAAACAGTTACAGGTGCAGAAGCACTGATGCTTGCATTGAAGGATGAAGGAGTAGATACCATCTTTGGTTATCCTGGAGGCTCTATTATGCCGGTCTTTGATGCCTTATACGACTATACGCGTGGAGAAAACAACATTTTCAATCATATCCTGGTGAGGCACGAACAGGCTGCTGCGCATGCTGCGCAGGGCTATGCACGTGTGAGTGGAAAGGTGGGAGTGTGTATAGTGACCAGTGGTCCTGGTGCCACAAACACACTTACAGGTGTAGCTGATGCCATGATGGATTCTACGCCCATTGTAGTCATAGCAGGACAGGTAGGTACACAGGTGCTGGGTACGGATGCCTTTCAAGAAGTGGACTTGGTTGGTGTGGCTCAGCCTATCTCCAAATGGAGTTATCAAATAAGACGACCAGAGGATATTGCATGGGCAATCAGTAAGGCTTTCTATATTGCCAAATCAGGAAGACCTGGACCTGTGGTGATTGACTTTCCCAAGAATGCACAGACTCACACTACAGAGTGGCAGTCAACCACAGTGGATTTTGTGAGAAGTTATGTGCCATTTCCTAAGTTAGATCCCTTGGCAGTGGCCACAGCTGCACATATAATAAATGAGGCAAAAAAACCATTGGCGTTGGTTGGACAGGGTGTGGAATTGGGCAATGCCCAGCAGGAATTGGTCGACTTTTTGGAGAAAGCTGATATCCCTGCTGCAAGAACCTTGTTGGGATTGTCGGCCCTCAGTTCTGATCATCCGCTCAATATGGGTATGCTGGGGATGCACGGCAATTTGGGACCGAATATCAAGGAACAGGAATGCGACGTTCTTATTGCCATTGGCATGAGGTTTAGCGATCGTGTGACAGGTCTCCCTTCTACATACGCCAAGCAAGCCAAGGTGATTCATCTGGATATTGACCGTTCAGAAATAGACAAGTGTATCAAGGCTGATGTGGCTGTGGTGGCAAATTGCAAAGAGTCATTGCCTGCCATTACCCGACTGCTTGAGAAAAACAACCATCGTGAATGGCGCGACAGTTTCAAGGAATATGATGATAAGGAGAGAACTGTGGTGATAGAACCTGCGATACATCCCAGCCAAGGTCCCCTGCTGATGGGAGAGGTTGTGAATGTAGTGGCAGAGGTTACCAAGGGCGAAGCCATTTTGGTGACCGACGTTGGGCAGAATCAGATGTTTGCCAGTCGTTATTTCAAGTACAAGAAAAACAGATCTATTGTTACCAGTGGAGGTTTGGGCACAATGGGTTTTGCACTGCCTGCTGCCATCGGAGCCACTTTTGGTGCACCAGAAAGGATGGTTTGCATGTTTTGTGGTGACGGCGGTTTTCAGATGAGTATTCAGGAACTGGGTACCATTATGGAACAAAAATCGCCTGTGAAGATGATTGTTCTAAACAATAATTATTTGGGCAATGTGCGTCAGTGGCAAGACATGTTTTTCAATCATCGCAAGTCATTTACCAAAATGCTTAATCCACAATACGAACTGATAGCCAAGGCGTATGGAATTGATTATTCTGTAGTTACAGACAGGGAGAACTTGGTGGCAGCTGTAGAGCAGATGGTAAATTC
The DNA here is from genome assembly GCA_945827565.1 of uncultured Prevotella sp. Lineage (GTDB taxonomy): Bacteria > Bacteroidota > Bacteroidia > Bacteroidales > Bacteroidaceae > Prevotella. The sequence goes on along the minus strand of CALZNR010000067.1, from coordinate 334 downwards.
TGACGGTCCATATATCTTGGAATGTGCCATCAAGGAAGACGATGATGTAATGCCTATGACGCCTCCAGGTAAAAGCGTGGATGAGATGATGCTTGAAATAGCTCAGTCATAATCTTTTGGAATGATACAAAACAATGCAGAGTAAAAATGAAAGAAGAGAAGAAACTATATACATTATTGGTGTACTCTGAGAACATAGCAGGTATATTGAATCAGATTACTGCTGTGTTTACGCGCAGACAAGTGAATATTGAAAGTCTGAATGTGTCGGCATCGAGCATTGCAGGCGTTCATAAATACACTATTACAGCGTGGAGCAATGAGGACCAAATTA
>CALZNR010000066.1 GCA_945827565.1 uncultured Prevotella sp. | reverse complement strand
ACACACTGCATATCGTCGGCAGCGTCAGATGTGTATAAGAGACAGAAAGAGGGCAAGGGTCCTGTTCCCGCCGACACCTCACTGGTGAAGATTCACTACGTGGGTCGCACCTTGGACAAGGATGGCGAGTTCGACAACTCTTACAGTCGTAAAGACCCCGTTCCCATGCGTTGCAACCAGGCGGTGAAGGGCTTTACCGAGGCTCTTACCCACATGCCCGAGGGTTCTGTATGGGAGGTGTATATCCCCCAGCATCTTGGTTATGCTGAGCGTGAGATGGGAAAAATCAAACCCTTCTCCGTACTTATCTTCAAGATTGAATTGGTACAGGCCAACGCAAAATAACATCGCATGAAAAAGATGATTTTAATGGCACTCGCTCTCACAGCGGGTGCCCTTTTCAATGGTGCAACAGCACAGAAAAAGGGTAGTAAAAAGGGTGCCGCCGCTCCCAAAGTGACCATCGTGAGCAGCAGTGACTCGCTGAGCTATGCCGCCGGTATGGCAGTGACCAACGGACTGGATGCCTATCTGAAGCAGCAGTTTGGCGTGGACAGCACAGGCATGGACATGTTTCTGCGTGGATTCAAGGAGGCTGTGAGCAGCCAGAACGACAAGAACTTCAAGGCCTATGCCGCAGGTATAAGCATTGCACAGCAGCTTACAGAGCGTATGCTGCCCTCGATGAAGGCCGACTTCACCGACACCCCCGACAGCATCAACCAGCAGCTTGCCATTGAGGGCTTCATGGCTTCGTTGCAGAAAAACACCTCGGTGATGACCAACAAGCAGGCAGAAGACCTGTTTAATGCCAAGCGTGCTGCCAACAAGGCGGTGAAAGAGGAGAAGCTCTATGGCGCCAACCGCAAGGCAGGCGAGGACTTCCTGGCAGAGAATGCAAAAAAAGAAGGGGTGGTGACACTGCCCAGCGGACTGCAATACAAGGTGCTGACCAAGGGAACAGGCGAAAAGCCCCAAGCCACTGACAGGGTGCAGGTGCACTATGAGGGCAGGTTAGTGGATGGCACCGTGTTCGACGCTTCAAAGAAGCATGGCGACAAACCGCTCACCTTTGCAGCCAATCAGGTAATCAAAGGCTGGACAGAGGCCCTCTGTCTGATGCCCGTGGGCAGCAAGTGGGAGCTGTATATCCCCTACCAACTGGCCTACGGTGAGCGCGATATGGGCACCATCAAACCCTACAGCGCACTCATCTTTACCGTAGAATTGCTTGGAATAGAAAAATAATTGTCCGTTTTTGTTGCATATTACGAGGAAAATATGTAAATTTGCTTACTTTTTGACACCTACAGCCCCTATATGGAGCGTATGTGTAAGATAAAGCAACAAATAACATAACAATGGTGCCGTTCGTCGAGAGGGCACCTTATCCTTGAAGAATATGGACAAGATAGACAACCTGGACAAAAAAATTCTGAGTATTCTCTCCAAAAACGCACGCATCCCGTTCAAGGATGTGGCAGCAGAGTGTGGCGTGTCAAGAGCAGCCATCCATCAGCGTGTGCAGCACCTCATCGAGGGCAATGTGATTATGGGCAGTGGCTTTGATGTCAATCCCAAGAGCCTGGGCTATCACACCTGCACCTACGTGGGACTTACCCTGGAGCGCGGGTGTATGTATAAAGATGTGGTGGAGCGCCTGCAGCACATCCCCGAAGTGGTTGAGTGCCACTTTACCACAGGGCCCTACACCATGCTGATAAAGCTGTTTGCACGAGACAATGAACAACTGATGCACCTGCTCAACGGATGCCTGCAAGAGATTCCGGGAGTGGTGGCCACAGAAACACTCATCTCGCTGGAACAGAGCATCAAGAGAGAAATACCTGTTCAGGTGGATAAATAAAAGGTGGATTCTGTCAACAATATGGACCACTTTGACTGGCAACAACAACTGAGAAGTGGCATCTACAGCCACTACCGTCATGCCCACAGGCGTGCCATCATCGGCATTACAGCCAACTATAGCGAGGGAACCTGCAAAATCCTGGACTATTACTACAAGGCTGTGGTTGCCGCAGGTGGCACGCCTGTACTTATTCCGCCCGTGAAAGAGCAGCAGGTGATAGCCAACACGTTGCAGCATATCGATGCGCTGATACTGAGCGGAGGTGCCGACTATAACCCCCTCTATGCCGGAGAGCAGCCTGAAAAGACGCTGGGAGGCATCAACGACGAGCGCGACCTGCCCGAACTCTGGATAACACGCATGGCATATCACCGCCAACTGCCCATACTGGGTATATGCAGAGGCATACAAACCATGGCGATGGCACTGGGAGGCAGAGTGAAACAAGACATCAACGACGGCACAAGCAAGATAAAACACAGTCAGGATGCCGGCAGAAACGTGCCCACACACACCATACAGCTGGCAGAGCACAGTATGCTGCACCAACTGTATGGCAGAACCACGCTGGCTGTCAACTCGTTTCATCATCAGGCAGTGGCCGATACAGGCAGCAGGTTCTGCGTCACCGCCACCTCTCCCGACGGCATCGTCGAGGCCATGGAAAGCACCGAGATGAAGCCGCTGCTGGGAGTGCAATGGCATCCCGAGTGCATCGAAGACGGTGCTCCGCTGTTCAGGTGGATAGTGGAACAGGCAGAAGCCTACAACGAAGCAAGGCGGGTGCACAGCAACATACTGACACTCGACACCCACTGCGACACCCCCATGCTCTTCCCAAAGGATATCAACTTTGCCACACGCGATGAGCGGATACTGGTGGATTTGCACAAGATGGACGAGGGCGCACTGGATGCCACCATCATGGTGTGCTACCTGCCACAGCCCAAGCCCCACCAAACGTTTCAAGAGGTGGCACCCTTTGACGTAAAGTCGCCCACCGACTATGCCAACCTGATATTCGACAAGATAGAGCAGATGGTGGAGCAAAACAAAGACACAGTGGGACTGGCACGCAACGTGGAACAGCTGTGCCTGCTGAAACAGCAAGACAAGAAGGCCATTATGCTGGGCATAGAAAACGGACTGGCACTGAACGGCAACCCACAGCTGCTGCAACACTTCAAAAACAGGAGCGTGGTGTATGTCACCCTGTGTCACAACGGCGACAACGACCTCTGCGACAGTGCCAAGGGCAGTGGCACCCACGGTGGGGTGAGCCCCTTGGGCGCACAGGTGATTGCCGAGATGAACCGCCTGGGCATGATGGTAGATCTGAGCCATGCCTCGGAAAAGAGTTTCTACGATGCCCTGCAGTTGAGCACCACTCCCATTGTGTGCAGCCACAGCAGTGCACGCAGTCTGTGCAACCACCCACGCAACCTTACCGACGACCAGATGCGCGCGTTGGCAGCCAAGGGCGGTGTGGCACAGATCACCCTTTATCCCGGTTTCCTGAGCAGTGCGGGCAACGCCACCCTGCTCCATGCCCTGCAGCATCTGGAGCACGCCATCAGCATCATGGGCATAGACCATGTGGGCATAGGCACCGATTTTGACGGCGATGGCGGAGTGCCCGGTATTGCCGATGCCTCAGAGGTGCTCAACGTGACCCGCCACCTGCTGGCCCGAAGATACAGCGTGGCTGACATACAGAAGATATGGGGCGGCAACTTTATGCGTGTGATGCAGCAGGTGCAGGATGCCGCACAAGCATAGAACAAGAAATCAAGCAACAAAAAAGGTGGCACTCCAAAGCCACCGCCAACCAATGCAAAACATGAAGAAAAATACCCTTCTTACGCACGTACATATAATATATGTGGCACTGGGCCTGCTGATGCTCGCTGCCTGTGGCAGCACCAAAAAGAGCCACACGGCAGAGGAGATGCCACAGGTGGGACCGGCGTTCAATGCCGACAGCGCCTACATCTTCTGTGCACAGCAGTGCGCCTTTGGTCCACGCACCATGAACAGCACCGCTCACGAGCAGTGCAGAGAGTGGATAGTGCAGAAGTTTGAAAGCTATGGCATGAAGGTGGTGCAGCAACGTGCCGACCTGAAAGGATATGACGGCACTACGCTCCAAGCCACCAATATCGTGGCATCCTACAAACCGGAACGCACGGAGCGTGTGCTGCTCTGCGCCCATTGGGACAGTCGTCCGTGGGCAGACAACGACCCCGACAGTGCCAACTGGCGCAAGCCTGTGATGGCTGCCAACGACGGTGCCAGTGGTGTGGCTGTACTGTTGGAACTGGCACGCCTGCTGCACCAGTGCGACAGCGTGGCGGTGGGAGTGGATTTTATATGCTTCGATGCCGAAGACTGGGGCACCCCCCAATGGGAAACCAATATAGACAGCAACAACACCTGGGCACTGGGTTCTGACCACTGGGCACAGCATCCCCATGTTGACGGCTATACGGCACGCTATGGAGTGCTGCTCGACATGGTGGGCGGCATGGGTGCACGCTTCTATCAAGAGGGCTTTTCGCTGCACTATGCACGCAGTATCGTGGAAAAGGTGTGGAAGGCAGCCTCGCAGGTGGGCTATGGCAGCATGTTTCCCACGGCAGGTGGAGGCATGGTGACCGATGACCATGTGGCCATCAACGAGAAGGCTCATATACCCACTATCGACATCATTCCCCACTATCCCGACTGTGAGCAGAGCAGTTTCGGCAACACGTGGCACACCGTGAACGACAATATGGAAAACATAGACCGCCACACACTCCTGGCTGTGGGGCAGACCATGGTGCAGGTGCTCTATTCAGAAGAGTAAGAACAAGGGGGGGCTATATCTGACCTGCCTCTACCATCAGTATCACACGTTCGGTGAGGCGGTCGTCGCCGTCGGGGTCGTATTCCTTGCGCAGCGAAGCTCCGAAGATGGAAGAGAAAGCCTGCCAGAAAGCTGCACGCATAGGACCGAGAAAGGCCTTGAGAAGGTCGTAGGTGGAAGAGTCGCACTCCCTGTAGATGAGTTTGATGAGCAGTTTGCCCTGCGAATAGGTCAGTCGCTTCATGCGTGGCTTATAGTCTTGAAAGATGGCTTTCTCCACCTTTTTGATATGCGCATCCTTCGCCTTCTTGTTGGGCAGCGTCTCCAGATATTCGTAGGTCTCCATCATCAGCATCCTTGCCTCTTTGGCCAGGGGCAGCACCTTCTTCACATTGTGCACCAGTCGGGTGTAGCGCATGGCTTGCTTCTTGTTGTCAAAGGTAAGCGGCGGATACACATACACATTGTTCATCTCCATGTACAGAATACTGTCGCCACGGTCGAGCACCTTGCCCACCTTAACGGTAGGCACCACATCAGTCTCTTCTGAGGGCAGCTGGGCATGGGCCACAGTCACCGCCATGCAGACAAGGAGAAGTATCATACAGTGCTTCATGGAATGGAAGGTGAAAAGGGTGATTTGAGTGAACAACCGTTATGCCTGTTTGGAGCTGAACACCAGGGCATACATCTTGATTTGCTTGAGCATGGCAAGCAGTCCGTTGCTGCGTGTGGGGCTGAGGTGCTCCTTCAGTCCTATCTGTTCTATGAAGTAGAGATCGGCATTGAGCACCTCCTGGGGGCTGTGCCCTGAAAGTACACGTATCAGCAGTGCCACAATGCCCTTGACTATCAGCGCATCGCTCTCTGCCTGCAGCACCATCTTGCCGTCGATAAGGTCGGCTTGCAGCCACACCCTGCTCTGGCATCCGTCGATAAGGTTGCTCTCTGTTTTGTATTTCTCGTCCATAGGTTCCAGTTCGTTGCCCAGGTCTATGAGCAGCTGGTACTTGTCCATCCAGTCGGTAAAGGAAGAGAACTCCTCTATCACCTCATCCTGTATCTCATTGATTGTCATAATCATCAGCTTTTTCCAGTTTAAACAGTTTGTCGCTTGGTCTTATCTTGCCCGGCACGGCAAACGACACGTGTGTGCCCTTGGGAGCCATGCTCACGGGTTCCAGTTCCAGGCGTATCTCGGTGGCATCCACATACATCACTCCCGTGGTGGGACCTGTGATGAGCAGTTTGTCGCCCACATGCAGTTCGGTGGCTTCTACGGTAAACTCCGCCACACCCAGTTTGGAGAAGTACTTCACGCCTCTGCCCACATACACCTTGCGCTCGGTGGCATTAGAGCCATAGTGCTTGTTCCATTCGCCCAGGGTTTGTCCTAAATAGTAGCCGTCCCAGAAGCCACGGTTGAACACTCGGGCAAGCTGCTCGTCCCACTGGTCTTTCTTCTCCTCGGTAAAGGTGCCGTTGACCACCGCCTGCACAGCCTCCTTATAGCATTTCACCACCGTATATACGTACTCGGGTCCGCGTGCCCTGCCCTCTATCTTCAGCACCCTCACGCCCGCATTCATCAGCTTGTCCATGAAGCGGATGGTTTTCAGGTCTTTCGGACTCATGATATACTTATTGTCAATGGCAAGCTGTTCGCCCGTTTCGTTGTCGGTCACGGTATAGGAGCGGCGGCACACCTGCACGCATCCTCCACGGTTGGCACTGCGGTTGGCATTGTGCAGACTCATGTAGCACTTGCCGCTGATGGCCATGCACAAGGCTCCGTGGCAGAACATCTCGATGCGTATGCGCCTGCCCGATGGTCCGCAGATATTCTGCTCTTCTATCTGTCTGAATATCTCTGCCACCTGCTGCATGTTCAGTTCGCGTGCCAGCACCACCACATCGGCAAACTGTGCGTAGAACTTCAGAGCCTCGATGTTCGAGATGTTCAGCTGGGTGCTCAGGTGCACCTCCTGTCCTATGCGGTTGCAGTAGGTCATCACCGCCACGTCGCTGGCTATCACCGCCGAGATGCCCGCCTCCTTGGCTGCATCCACGATGGTGTGCATGGTGCTGATGTCTTCGCCATAGATGATGGTGTTGACGGTGAGATAGCTCTTGATGCCGTGCTCGTTGCAGGTGGCAGCTATCTCTCTGAGGTCGTCGATGGTAAAGGCATTGGCAGAGTGTGCCCTCATGTTGAGTTGTCCGATGCCAAAATACACCGAGTTGGCACCTGCCTGGATGGCTGCTGTGAGTGAATCGCGGCTGCCCACGGGTGCCATGATTTCAAAATCGGTGGTGCGATAGGCTGTGGAGGGTGTTGCTTGTTCCATCTGATACAGTGTTTTGGCAGCCTTTGCTGCAGGGCGCAAAATTACTAAAAATAGTAGTAATAGACAACAGAATTCAGTTTTATTTAGTAATTTTGCACTGCCTTTGAC
>CALZNR010000065.1 GCA_945827565.1 uncultured Prevotella sp. | reverse complement strand
TGAAGAAACTCTTTTCTGTGATGCTCTTGGCAATATTGTCCATAGGCACACACGCAGAAGTCAAGGACTCTGTGAACAAGAACAAACCTGTATTCACAACTATCAAAGAAAACAAGATTACAAGTATCAAAGACCAAAACAGAAGCGGTACATGCTGGGCATATTCTACACTTGCTTACTTTGAGAGCGAAATTCTGAGAAAGACAGGAAAAACCTATGATCTTTGTGAGGCATTTGTAGCCAACAAGACCTACATGGACAGAGCTATTCAGGTGGTTCGCCTGCACGGTGACTGCCAGTTCTCACAAGGTGGTTCATGCTACGACCCCCTCTACTGTTTGCAACACTACGGTATATGTCCAGAGGATGCCATGCCATTCCCCGGCTCTTTGTACGGCGACTCATTGAATAACTTCAACGAGTTTTTCGGTGTAATGGAGCCCTATGTTGCCGCCATTGCAAAAAGTACAGAAAAGAAAATCAGTACACAATGGAAAGTGGGACTGCAGGGTATCTTGGATGCTTATCTCGGACAATGTCCGGAGAAATTCACCTATCAGGGGAAGGAATATACTCCCAAATCATTCGCCAACAGTTTAGGTCTTGATTTCAATGACTACGTAACCATCACCTCCTACACACACCATCCCTTCTACACTCAATTTGCTGTAGAAGTGCAGGACAACTGGCGCAATCCCCTCTCTTACAACGTTCCTATGGACGAAATGATGCGTATTATTGACAACGCAATCAACGAGGGCTACTGCATTGCATGGGGCGGTGATGTTAGTGAGGAAGGATTTACCCGTGCAGGTCTTGCTTATGCGTACGACACAAAGAAGATCCAGAGCATGAAAGGTAGTGATGCTGCCAAATGGCTCCGTTTGGAGAGATCAAAGAAGGCAGAACTGTTTGACTCTTTGGGATGTACTGCACCAGAAATTACACCCACACAAGAAATGCGCCAAGAGCGTTATGACAGTTGGGAACTTACAGACGATCATGGAATGCTTATTTATGGAATAGCCAAAGACCAAAATGGCAAGGAATATTACATGGTAAAGAATTCATGGGGCGAATGGGGTGACTATAAAGGCATCTGGTACATGACCAAGACATTCATTGCTGCAAATACCATGGACTACATGGTGAACAAGAATGCCATACCCAAGGACATTCGTAAGAAGTTGGGATTATAACCAATGAGCATGTTCTCCTTTTCCGGGAGAAACATGCAGCATGCAAGCATACAAAAGACGAAGAGGGCTGTATCATAACTCAGTGTTATGGTGCAGTCCTCTTCTATTATACAAAATCAGCCATTGACATGATGATAAAAGATTTGGGTTAAAAACTCTAAAAGTTAGTCTTTCCTTCATAATATATGGCTTATTTTTTGTACCTTTACACGGAATAATGGACAATATTGTTTATTAGCCAACAAAACACAATCCGAAAACAGGATTCATTTCTATTGATTATCAACATCACGTGCCAATATATAGGTGGTGCGTGAGCAATATATTTCGTTTGAGACAAGGATGCACAACAAATGGAGATATAACACCCCGACACCAGAACAGGTACAAGCAGCAAAGGAATTGGGTGAAAAGATAGGCATGAGTGCCACTATGGCACAACTGCTGATTAGAAGAGGTATAAAAACGGAATCCTCTGCCAAGCGTTTCTTTCGACCTATGCTCAATGAGCTCATCGACCCATTTCTGATGAACGATATGGATATTGCCGTTGACCGACTCAATGATGCAATGGGCAGAAAAGAACGAATCATGGTTTATGGAGACTATGATGTTGATGGATGCACTGCCGTGGCTTTGGTTTATAAATTCCTGCAACAGTTCTACTCCAACATTGATTATTATATACCCGACCGCTATGAAGAGGGTTACGGAATAAGCAAGAAAGGCATTGACTATGCCAAGGAAACAAACGTGAAGCTTATCATTGTGCTGGATTGCGGTATAAAAGCGATTGAAGAGATTGCCTATGCCAAAGCCAACGGTATTGACTTCATTATATGCGATCATCATGTGCCAGATGAGGAGATGCCCGATGCCGTAGCCATTCTCAACCCCAAACGTAAAGACACTACTTATCCATTTCACGATTTGTCTGGTTGCGGTGTTGGATTCAAGTTCATGCAAGCATTTGCGAAGAACAATGGCATTACGTTTTCCCGTCTTATCCCACTGCTTGATTTATGTGCCGTAAGTATTGCCTCTGATATTGTGCCCGTCATGGGCGAAAACAGAATATTGGCATTCCATGGACTGAAGCAACTCAATCAAAGCCCATCTGTAGGTCTCAAGGCAATCATAGAGATATGCAATCTTGCCAACCGCGAGCTGACCATGAGTGACATCGTGTTCAAGATAGGGCCACGCATCAATGCTTCAGGAAGGATGCAGAATGGCAAGGAGGCTGTGGATTTGCTGGTTGAGAAAGATTTTAAGAAGGCTTTGCTTGCTGCGGGGCACATCAACGAATACAACGAACAACGCAAAGACATAGACAAGCAGATGACAGAAGAGGCAAACCATATTGTGGAACGCCTTGAAGAACAAAGTCACCAATCTTCCATTGTGTTGTATGACAAAGACTGGAAAAAAGGAGTGATTGGTATTGTGGCGTCGCGCCTCACGGAAATTTATTTCCGTCCTACTGTTGTACTGACTATCATCGACGGTATTGCTACAGGTTCTGCACGTAGTGTTGCTGGATTTGACATTTACGAAGCCATCAAGACATGCAGAGACTTACTTGAAAATTTCGGAGGTCATACCTACGCCGCAGGATTGTCTATGAAAGTAGAAAACATTCCACTGTTCAAGGAGAGATTCCAGCAATATGTTTCTGAACATATTACCACCGAACAGATACACCCCATCTTAGACATTGAGAGTATTATTGACTTCAAAGATATCACCAAGCGCATGCATGCAGACTTGAAGAAGTTTGCACCGCACGGTCCAGATAATCCCAAACCTCTCTTCTGCACAGAGAATGTATTTGACTATGGCACAAGTAAGGTGGTAGGCCGCCAGCAGGAACACATCAAACTGGAGTTGGTTGACTCCAAATCAAGCAATGTGATGAACGGCATTGCCTTCGGCCAAAGTGATGCTGCGCGATACATCAAAAGCAAACGTTCCTTCAATATTGTATATACGATTGAAGAAAATATTTACAAAAGAGGTGAGGTTCAGCTACAGATAGAAGATATCAAACCCTCTATGAACGATGAATGAGGCGTTAGAGATTCTAAAACAATATTGGGGGTACAATTGCTTTCGGGGTGTTCAAGAAGACATTATCAAGAGTATCCTTGACGGGAAAGACACCCTCGGTTTGATGCCTACTGGTGGAGGTAAGAGCATCACTTTTCAGGTTCCAGCAATGATGATGCAAGGCACTTGCGTTGTTATCACGCCTTTGGTTGCTTTAATGAAAGACCAAGTGATAAACCTTAAACGTAGAGGCATCAAGGCAGCAGCCGTTCATTCTGGGCTTAACAGGGAAGAAATAATCACTGTGCTTGAGAATGCCATCTTTGGTGCGGTCAAGATTCTATATATTTCTCCCGAACGACTGACCTCTGAGCTTTTCCGAAAAAAGCTATCACACATCACAGTCAGTTTTATCACCGTAGATGAAGCTCACTGTATCAGTCAATGGGGGTACGATTTTCGCCCTGCATACCTTAAAATCGCTGATATCAGAGCTCTATTGCCAAACAAGCCCATCCTTGCACTTACAGCCACTGCCACACCTTTAGTTGTGAAAGACATTCAGCAGAAGCTCCTTTTCCGGCAGGAAAAAGTTTTCAAGATGAGTTTTGAGCGCAAGAATCTGGCATATTGCATACGGCATGTCCACGATAAATATGGTGAAATGACACATATTCTGCAATGCACCAAGGGTTGCAGCATTGTCTATGTAAGAAGCAGGATGCGTGCCAAGGAGATTGCACAAATACTCAACGAACAAGGCATCAAAGCCACCTACTATCATGCAGGTTTGGAAGATTCAGAGAAAGACAAGCGTCAAAAACAATGGCTCAACGATGAATATCGTGTCATGGTTGCCACCAATGCTTTTGGCATGGGGATTGATAAGCCAGACGTAAGAACCGTCATACATGTTGATTGTCCCGATTGTATTGAGAATTACTTTCAGGAAGCAGGACGTGGAGGTAGAGACGGACTTCCCTCATATGCTATTTTGCTTTACAACAGCTCTGATGACACAAAACTCATCAAAAGGATACAGGATAACTTTCCTGAAAAGTCGTATATTCGTAAAGTCTATGAAGACCTTGCTTGCTTCTATCAGGTAGCTGTAGGCTCTGGCTACAATGAGACACACGAGTTTGACATGGGCAAATTCTGCGTTTTCTTTCATCATTTTCCTATACAGCTCACTTCTGCGCTTCATATACTGACACGTGCAGGCTATATAGAATATATTGAAGAGGGAATGTGCAATGACCGCGTACAGTTCTTGCTCACAAGAGATCAACTGTACATGCTTAATGAAACTTCTGCACAGGAAGAAAAGGTGTTTGTTGCTCTTCTTCGCTGCTACAGTGGACTGTTCTCTGATTATGTTGACATCGAACTATCCTTATTGAGTGAGAGTACAGGACTGACACGCCAACAAATATACCTCACCCTACAAGTGCTTGACAAGAAACGAATACTGCACTATATACCCGCCAAAAACATACCCTATATCCGTTATACACAAAACAGAGAAGAAAGTGAGCACATCACTATTGGCAAGGAAGTGTATGATGACAGGAAGAAGGCTTATTCAGAACGTATCAAAGACATTATCCGCTACGCCAACAACACTACAACATGTAGGAGCCGTTTGCTTCTCTACTATTTTGGAGAATCAAAGACGAAGTCCTGCGGTATCTGCGACACATGCAGAACCATCAAGAAAAAACAGATAAGAGAGGCAAAGGAGGCTATTACTGCACTGTTGAAGGATAAGGGACAAATTCCCATCCAGTCGCTCAATCAAATAAGGATGCCTTCAGATATTGTGGATAAAGCCTTGCAGATGATGATGGAAGAAGGCACTCTATACCAGAAAGACAACTGCATAACACAATAAGCGTTCCACGGTATGTACATTTTAGCCCAAATCTTTCATTATAACTTTGATGAAAGATTTGGGCTAAATCCAAGAGGCATGGGTATGCCACAGATTTTTCAAAATTTCTACATGAGTACCATCAAAGGGCAGCCAGCAACTGTTCCTTCATGGCTTGATACTCTTCGTCAGTCAGATATACCTCTTTGGGATTCATTCTGAAAACACCTCCAAAATCAGGGCCGCCTACATATTTGGGTATGAGATGAAAGTGCAAATGCTCCAATGTGTCTGAATATGCACCATAATTGATTTTTGCAGGATTGAACACCTTCTGCATGGCTCTTGTCACCTTTGCCACATCTGCCATAAAAGCATTCCTATCTTCATCACTCAGCAGGTTCAAGTCATCCACATGGTCCTTGTATGCCACCAGACAGCGCCCTTTATAGGTCTGCTCCTTAAAGATAAAAACTCTTGAAACACTCAGTTGTGCTACTTCTATCATCAAACTGTGAAGTGTGTCATTATTCTGACAATACAAACATTCTTTAGGATCGCTTTTCATAGTCTATAGTTTTTTGTTTTGGTAAATACTGTCTCTTTTGGTAAACGCATTGTTCTGCGTTTTATTACAAGTCAGATCTAAATTCTTAATGTGAAAAATCCCCACCCCTTCTTTTCTTCAATTTCCACAGAATTTCAAGATCAGAGGAGGGATGGGGATTATTTAATTAACTTCCAAAAACACCTTATATGTTTAACGGAGTTTCAAAAATAATTAGTCTTCACTGTTTTCGGGACGCAATTTGCGAACAGTCTCTGCAGCACGCCACATTTCCATGTTTCTCATTGCCTCCAACTCTTTATTCAAACCATCACGATAGTCGGGCTTGGAGTTGCTGTCAATAGAAATCTGTGCTTCGTTGCCAGTCTTCACTGAATAATACAGCCACTGCATCACAGGTTTGATGGCCTCACGGAAACGAGGAGCCCAATCCAAAGCACCGCGCTGAGCTGTAGTAGAGCAGTTGGCGTACATCCAGTCCATACCCTTCTGTGCAAAGAGAGGCATCAAGCTTTGGGTCAACTCTTCAACGGTTTCATTGAATGCTTCAGAGGGTGAATGTCCATTTTCACGGAGCACTTCATACTGAGCTTCAAGCAAGCCTTCAATGGCACCCATCAAAGAACCACGCTCACCAGTAAGGTCGCTGGTAGCCTCACGCTGGAAGGTAGTTTTGAACATGTATCCTGCACCGATACCGATACCAAAGGCAATGGTCTTTTCTTCTGCCTTGCCACTTGCATCCTGATATACGGCGTATGAGCAGTTCAAGCCACGACCCTCACAGAACATGGTACGCAAACTTGTTCCAGAACCTTTGGGAGCAACCATAATCACGTCAATATCGCTGGGAGGAACTACGCCTGTACGATCACTCCAATTGATGGCAAATCCATGTGAATAGTACAAGGTCTTGCCAGGGGTGAGATATTTCTTGATAGTGGGCCATGCCTGTATCTGTCCTGCATCTGAGAGGAGCATACAGATGATTGTACCTTTTTCTGCAGCTTCTTCAATAGAGAAAAGAGTCTTCCCTGGCACCCATCCATCAGCTACAGCCTTGTCATAGGTTTTGCCTGCACGTTGACCAACAATCACATTGAAACCGTTGTCACGCAGATTACATGCCTGACCAGGACCTTGAATACCATAGCCAATCACTGCGATTGTTTCGTTTTTCAGCACTTCATGTGCCTTTTCCAATGAAAACTCTTTACTGGTGACAACTGTCTCTATTACGCCACCAAAATTCATTTCTGCCATAATTGCTTTTTGTTTAAAATGTTGTATAATCATCCCCATGAACCGACGGTGCTTTCACGAAAGCGCTTTCATCCATCCATCCCTTCCCTGCACGAGAGAAGGACTAAGGCGTTAACTATTTCTTTTTTGCAGTGCAAATGTAACAAATTATAATGAAACAGCAAAATTTACTTTCATATTTTTTTAAGGTAGGTTCTATCAATTACAATTCTTTTTTTGAATTACCTTTGCGGTCTTTTG
>CALZNR010000064.1 GCA_945827565.1 uncultured Prevotella sp. | reverse complement strand
CCATCCGCGATTCTGCCTGTCTCGTGGGCTCGGAGATGTGTATAAGAGACAGGATATGGTATCTACATATTCAGTGATGGTGAAAAATATGAAGGTCAGTGGTTCCAAGGACAGCAACATGGAAAGGGTACTTTTTATTTTGCCAACAATAATAAGTATGTAGGCCTTTGGTTTCGTGACTATCAGCATGGGCATGGCGTGATGTTCTATTATAATGGTGATAAGTACGACGGTGAGTGGAAGCAAGATAAACGTAACGGTAAAGGCACTTATTTTTTTTCAGGAGGAGCATCCTATAAGGGGGACTGGCAAGATGACAAAAAACATGGAAAAGGAATCTTTGATTGGGGTGACGGATCTAAATATGATGGTCAGTGGGCTCAAAATCAGAGAAACGGAATGGGAACTTTTTTTTATGCTGATGGTGACGTGTATAATGGTCAGTGGAAAAATGATATCCAAAATGGCAAGGGTATATACAAATTCAAGAATGGGGATGTATATGAAGGATATTATGTGCAGGGAGAGCGAACAGGAAACGGCATATTCCGCTTCGCCAATGGAGCACGTTATACAGGACAGTTTCTAAAGGGCGACAAAAGTGGAAATGGTACTTTTGTGTGGAAAAATGGAGATACTTATACAGGACAGTGGCGTGAAGACAAAATGGATGGCAATGGGAAACTTGTATTGAAAAGCGGCGATGTGTATGAAGGTGTTTGGAAAAATGGAAAACTGAATGGACAGTGTATCATTCACTATGCAGACGGAGCGAAATTTAAGGGAATGTACGTGAATGACAAACGCAATGGTGCTGCTATTGAAGAAGATAAAAATGGTATGCGCTTCGAAGGGTCATACACTGATAACCAGCGTGATGGCAATTATATTGAAAAGGATCGAAATGGCAGTATCATTGCCCAAGGGACTTACCGAAGAGGAAGAAGAATTAAATAGTATATTAACTTTAAAATTTATAGTTTTATGGTAATTGACACATTAAACAATTTGGCAAAGTATATCAGTTTGAATCCTTTGTTCAAAGAAGTACTGGAGTTTATTCAAGAGAATGATCTTAACACATTGGAGCCTGGTAAACATATGATAAACGGCAATGATTTGTTTGTGAACATCACTACTGCTACTGCGCGTACTCCAGATGAAGCCGTAATGGAAACCCATGTTAAAATGGTGGATATTCAGATTCCCTTGGATGTAGAGGAAACCTATGGCTATACCCCTGCTTGCCGTCTGCCTGATATTCCATATAATGAAGAGAAAGACATAACTAAATATCCTGGCGTAGCAGCTGATTGTTATGTAACTTGTCAACCTGGAATGTTTGCAATTTTTTTTCCGCAGGATGGACATGCTCCATGCATTTCACCTGCTCCTGCAATTAAGAAAGCTATTTTCAAGATAAAACACGTGTAGAGTTGGTTTTGAGATACTTTACGTGTATCTTTAGAGGTAATTTGTTAATTATTATAAACACTAATGTTATGAAAGCTCCCAAAGTAAAACATATAGGCCTGGTCAAGAATGACCCCTGGTTAGAACCTTTTGAGGATGCCATAAAGGGTAGGCATGAACATGCCGTATGGAAAATAAATCAACTTACTCGCAATGGGAAGAAGTCTTTGACGGAATTTGCCAGTGGACACCTGTACTATGGTTTGCACAAGATGTCAAGAGGATGGGTATTCAGAGAGTGGGCTCCCAATGCAACTGAGATATATTTGATAGGTGACTTCAATGATTGGCAAGAGAGTGAAAAGTACAAACTGAAGCGTATTGAAGGTACAGGGAATTGGGAGATTAAGTTAAGTGAGAAAGCCATCAAGCACCTAGACCTCTACAAAATGAAAGTGAAGTGGAATGGAGGAGAAGGTGAACGTATTCCTGCGTGGTGTCAAAGGGTGGTTCAAGACGATGAAACGAAAATCTTTTCTGCACAGGTATGGAATCCGAAAAATCCCTATCTTTTTAAGAAGAATAAGTTCAAGGTAAATAAGTCACCATTGCTGATATATGAATGCCATGTAGGTATGGGACAAGATGCCGAAAGGGTAGGAACCTATAGAGAATTCAAGGATATAGTTCTGCCTCGAGTGGTAGCTGATGGTTATAATTGCATTCAAGTGATGGCCATCCAAGAGCATCCTTACTATGGATCGTTTGGCTATCACGTCAGTTCTTTCTTCGCACCATCCAGTCGTTTCGGTACACCAGACGAACTCAAAGAACTTATTGATGCTGCACATCAAAATGGTGTTGCGGTGATTATGGACATAGTGCATTCGCATGCTGTCAAGAATGAGATTGAAGGTCTTGGAAATCTTGCTGGTGACAAAAACCAATTTTTCTATTCAGGAGATCGACATGAGCACCCAGCTTGGGATAGCTTATGTTTTGACTATGGAAAGGATGAGGTATTGCACTTCTTGCTTTCCAATTGTCGTTATTGGATGGAGGAGTATCATTTTGATGGCTTCCGTTTTGATGGTGTAACCTCGATGTTGTATTATAGTCATGGTTTGGGTGAGGCATTTTGTAACTACAATGATTATTTTAATGGACATCAAGACGATAATGCTATCTGCTATCTAACGATTGCCAACAAACTTATTCATGAGGTAAATCCTGATGCTATTACTATTGCTGAAGAGGTGAGTGGTATGCCAGGATTGGCTGCTAAATTTGAGGATGGAGGATATGGTTTTGACTATCGAATGGCGATGAATATTCCTGACTACTGGATAAAAACTATCAAGGAGAAAAGGGACGAAGACTGGAAACCTAGTTCGATTTTTTGGGAGGTCAAGAACAGACGACCTGATGAGAAGACCATTTCTTATTGTGAGAGCCACGATCAAGCGTTAGTGGGAGACAAGACTATCATTTTCCGTCTTATCGATGCTGATATGTATTGGCATTTCAAGAAAGGTGATGAGAACGGTATAGTTACACGAGGCATTGCATTACATAAGATGATTCGTTTGGTCACTGCGGCTGCTATCAATGGTGGGTATCTTAATTTTATGGGCAATGAGTTTGGACATCCCGAATGGATTGATTTCCCACGAGAAGGCAATGGCTGGAGTTATAAGTATGCTCGTAGGCAGTGGAATTTGGTAGATAACCAAGAGTTGGATTATCATTATCTGGGCGATTTCGATAAAGCGATGATTAGAACTTTAAAGTTGGAAAAGAACTTTGTAAAATCGCCTGTGGAAGAACGTTGGCATCATGATGGAGATCAAGTACTTGCTTTTAGTAGGGGTGATTTACTTTTTGTGTTCAATTTCAATCCCTCGCGATCGTTTACTGATTATGGTTTCTTAGTGCCTAGTGGCTCATATGATGTGATTCTGAATACAGATGCCACTGCTTTTGGGGGTAATGGTTTTGCAGACGACTCCATTACTCACTTCACAAACTTTGACCCCTTGTATGTTCAAGATCAAAAAGAGTGGCTTAAACTTTATCTGCCTGCACGTACAGCAATGGTATTGAAGAAAAACTGATATGCGTAAACACACAGGTATTCATCATGGCACCACCATCATTTCGGTGGTCTGTGCCATGATATTTTATTCACTTACATTTATTTATTTATATTTCTTTCAGGATGGTGCCCTAACTGCATTACAGCATATTTTGAGCGGTGGTGTTACACACTATGACTCGCTAATTGGAGCTGTTGTAATCACATCTATGCTTTTTGTATTACAGCAGTGGATTAAAAAGTTCTGCGTGTTGCCATCTCTTTGGAATGCCATCTCTTTTTTCCCCTCATTTCTGATACTTTTTATTCTAACGGGCTATCATCCTTTAGGAGAGTCCGAGTGTTATTTTTATTGTCTGTATTCTACACCCCTGCTATTTGTGTTATGGTGTGTTCTTGTGGGGCTGTTAAAAAAATCAACCATTGTAGGTTCTTATTCATCTTCTTCTACACTTGGTTCTCTATTTACCATGGAAGCGCTGAGTAATTACTGGATTTTGTTGCTTTGTTTTTTTATATTGGTGCTTACGACTGACAGCAGTATTGCATACCATTATCGTGTCAGTGTTGAAAAACTAATGGAATCAGGTAAGTGGGAAAAGGCCATATCGGTCGGGAAGACATCACAGCATACAGATGCCAATCTCACCATGTTAAGGTGCTATGCCTTATCACAAACTAATCAACTTGGAGATCGCCTGTTTTCATATCCTATCAACTGTAAGGGCGAAGATTTACTTCCGATACAAAATAACACCTATTGTCTGTTTTATCCTCCTCAAAATATATTCCGCCATTTAGGGGCCTTCCCTGCCGATAATATGGATTTTTACACCTACCTCAAGGCTTTAATCAAGCATGGAAAGGCAAAACCGTCTGCCTGCCATTATCTGTTGTGTGCCTATCTTGTAGATCGCAATCTCCATGAGTTTGTAAAAATGCTGAAATCTTGTAATATAAGTGAGTCTATGCTACCTCGTCATTATCAAGAGGCACTTGTGCTTTACAATCATCTTACATCAAATCCTGTTTATCTGTACAGCAATAGTTCCATTGAGACGGATTATAAAGATTTTATGCATGTGATGCGCACTACTCCAGCGGGGAACATGTGCCGTTTGGCATTACATAAACAGTTTAAAGACAGTTATTGGAGATATTATTACAAACAATGATAGATATTTTAGATTCATTATCAGAAGTACAACGTAGGGCTGTGGAATATAATCAAGGTGCTCAATTGGTTATTGCAGGTGCGGGTTCTGGTAAGACAAGGGTACTTACCCATAAAATTGCCTATTTATTGAGTCAGGGAGTACAGCCTTGGAATATTTTGGCCCTTACATTTACCAACAAAGCAGCAACGGAGATGAAAGAACGTATTGCTGATTTGGTAGGTGCAGATCAGGTACGCTATCTAAACATGGGTACGTTTCACTCTCTCTTTGCTCGTATATTGAGAAGAGAAGCCCAGTTGCTTGGATATACTTCTCAGTTTACCATATATGATCAAGGTGATGTACGTGCGCTTATCAAGCATATTATCAAAGAGATGGGTTTGGATGAAAAAAAATATAAAGCATCTAATGTGGCTGACCGCATTAGCATGGCAAAGAACCATCTTATGGATGCCCGTACGTATGCGCAGAATCATAGTGTCCTCAGTGTTGATGCTGCACATCATCAAGAGGAAACTTCTAACATTTATATGCGTTACAGTCAGCGCTGTCATACAGCCAATGCTATGGATTTTGATGACCTGCTTTTGTTAACTCATCGCCTGCTTGTCAATTATGATGATATTAGAAGAAAATATTCATCACATTTCACACATATTCTTGTTGATGAATATCAAGACACCAATAGAGTACAGCAGGCCATCTTGTTACAACTTACTATGGAGCATCAGAATATCTGTGCAGTGGGTGATGATGCTCAAAGTATCTATAGTTTTCGAGGAGCTAATATCGAAAATATCTTGAACTTCACCAAAACATACCCTCATGCCAAAATCTTTAAACTGGAGCGTAACTATCGTTCTACACAATCTATCGTCTCTGCTGCAGACAGACTGATAAGTCATAATTCCTTCCAAATCAGTAAAAATACTTATAGCGAAAATGAAGTAGGTGACCCCATTGTTTATAGACAGGCATTTAGTGATAAGGAAGAGGCTGCCATTGTTTGTAAAGACATTATGAAACAGTGTAAAAGTGGTGTTTTCAATGTGGAAGATATAGCCATCTTATACAGAACGAATGCGCAAAGCCGTAGTATTGAAGAGACTTTACGAAAGATGAATATGCCATATCGCATTTATGGCGGAGTGAGTTTTTATCAAAGAAAGGAAATCAAGGATATTGTGGCATATCTTCGTCTTGTGTCCAATCCTCATGATGAAGAAGCATTGCGTCGTGTTATTAACTATCCCATACGTGGCATTGGCAATGCCACACTTGAAAAACTTTCTTCCGCTGCCACCATGGCTGAGATAAGTATTTGGGAATGTTTGGAAAAACCTGATAAGTATCTCTCTGGTTTGGCAAAAAAAAGCTTGAATAAGGTACTTGAGTTCAAAACTATGATAGATGGATTTTCCTCTAAGGCAAGAGATTACGATGTGTTTGAACTTACAAAAGATATATTGAGACAAAGTGGAATGAGTGCGGATATATATGCCAACAATGATGCAGATGTATTAGCCAAGCAAGAAAATATAGAAGAATTTCTGGCAAGTGCCCAAGAGTTTGTCATCAACAAGCGTGAAGAGGGCAATGAGCATGAGGCCAACCTTTTTTTCTATCTTCAAGAAATATCTTTGCAGACGGATGTAGAAGAAAATGATGCTAATGGCGATGAGCGTATGATTAAGCTCATGACTGTTCACAGTGCCAAAGGCTTGGAGTTCCCTTTAGTATATATTGTAGGTTTAGAAGAGAATATTTTTCCATCGCCACAGTCGGCAGATTCTCCAAGGGCATTAGAAGAAGAGCGCCGGTTGTTTTATGTTGCTATCACCCGTGCAAAGAAGAAATGTGTGATAACCAGTGCGCAAAACAGATATAGGTATGGACAGTTAGAGTTTAATGCCCCCTCTCGTTTTATCAAAGAGTTAGAACTTTTTTCTCAGTCAAGTATTGGTGAACATTCGTGTTCAAGTCATTCTTTCCACGCATCAAACAATTATTTGAAAAGTAGTAGATTCCCACCAAAAGTTTCTGATTCTTTGGCTTCTGAAGCATCTGTTCTTCTTGACAACAAAATTGTTGTAGGAAGCCGAGTAGAACACTCTCGTTTTGGTTTAGGCAGAGTGACAGCAATAGAAGGTAGTGGAGAGAATACAAAGGCTTGTGTGACATTTAATAATTGTGGAGAAAAGGTATTGTTACTCAAATTTGCCAGATTAAAGGTGGTAAGTTGAGGAAAAAGTTGTAAAGGCTGATACTGTTTCTTTGAGTGTTTCTGAGCGAAGATACACTCAAAGAAACAGTGTCTTGTGGTGTCTCCGCCTATGGTGCTATCTGCGAGTGGTTGGTATTGGTGTGTGTGGTCTGCTGAGGCAAAGGCATCGGTGTTTTGATAGGCGGAGGTGTCGAGTTTCTGTGAGCCACAGTAGAAATCTGTGCTGTGGGTAGGTATATTCTCCTTCCCACAGGTCGAGTTCGCCGTCTATCCGCTTCTGTCTTTGAATCA
>CALZNR010000063.1 GCA_945827565.1 uncultured Prevotella sp. | reverse complement strand
GAAGTTGCACCTGCTCACTGCCATCAAGGTCGGCAATGGTGCGTGCCACCTTGAGGATGCGGCTGTAGGCTCTGGCAGAGAGTGACAGGCGCTCCATAGCCATACGAAGCATGTCAAGAGATTCGCTGTTGGGCTCGGCATACTGGTGTATCATGCGTTCCGTCATCTGCGCATTGCAATGGATATGCTTGTACTCCCTATAACGTTCTTCCTGGATCTTGCGGGCTGTTATCACACGCTGGCGAATGGCGGCACTGGGTTCACCAGGCTTGGCCTGCGACAGGTCTTTAAAGGGGATGGCTGAAATCTCGCACTGGATATCGATGCGGTCGAGAAGCGGACCGCTTATCTTGTTCATGTAGCGCTGTATCTGTCCGGGAGAGCACACGCAGTGATGAGTTGGATCGCCATAATAACCACAGGGACAAGGGTTCATAGACGCCACAAACATGAAGGAGCAAGGGTATTCTATGGTGTATTTGGCACGACTGATGGTGATGACTCTGTCCTCCAAAGGCTGGCGCATCACTTCTAATACCGAGCGATTGAACTCTGGCAGCTCATCGCAAAAGAGCACCCCATTGTGCGCCAAGGAGATCTCTCCCGGCTGAGGATTGTTGCCACCACCCACCAATGCCACGGGCGAGATGGTGTGATGAGGAGAACGGAAAGGTCGCTGGGTGATGAGCGATGTGTTTCTGCTCAACTTTCCGGCAACGCTGTGTATCTGCGTGGTTTCCAAACTCTCTGCCAAGGTGAGCGGCGGCAGGATGGAGGGGATACGCTTTGCCATCATCGACTTGCCACTGCCCGGAGGACCTATCATAATCAGGTTGTGACCACCTGCGGCAGCCACCTCGATGGCACGCTTCACATTCTCCTGTCCACGCACATCGGCAAAATCGTTCTCGAAATGTGCCTGCTGTTCATAGAACTCCTTGCGTGTGTCGCTGACCGTTGGCTGATAGGAATTGTCGCCATTGAGGAAGTTCACCACATCGGCCAGCGAGTCCATGCCATACACATCAATGTTGTTCACCACAGCAGCCTCGCGGATATTCTGTTTTGGAACAATCAATGCCTTGAATTTCTCAGCCCGAGCCTTGATGGCAATGGGCAATATGCCACGCACCGGCTGCAATCTGCCGTCAAGTCCCAGTTCGCCAATCATCATCACGCGATGCAGGTCGGCACACTGCACCTTATCGCTTGCCACCAATATGGCCACGGCGATAGGCAGGTCGTAGCCCGTACCCTCCTTGCGGATATCGGCAGGTGCCATATTCACCGTGACATCCACCATGGGAAACTTGAATCCCGAATTATCCAAAGCCGCCACAATACGGTCTTTGCTCTCTTTTACCGCCGTATCTCCCAATCCTGAGAGGTGGAACTGTATGCCTCGTGCAAAGCATACCTCCACAGACACCGTGGTGGCCTCCAGTCCCTGCATGGCAGCAGTAAAGGTGCGTGCTATCATTCTCTGCGTTATTTCCTGACAGTGCTCTTGCCTGTCTCTGTTTTCAATAATCTCCTTACGGTATTCTCCAATTCTCTTTCGTTGAGGTTGGTAGCCACCACCCTGCCCTTTGCATCAACCACAATGTTACCGGTCACGGTCTGCAACCCCATGGTCTGGAGCAATGGTGTGTCCCACATTTCGCCCGTACACACATGAGCCCACTTCACCGTATCGGCAACGGCAAAACGCTTGCAGTCTTTGTCGGTGGCATCAACGCACACACTGAGCAGATAGAGGCGATCGCCAAACTCACGTTTCAGGTAGCGCAACTTGCGCTGCATCTGTTCGCTGGTATAGTACCACGATGCCCACACGCTGACCACGCTGACCTTATTTTTCATTGAAGCGTTGTTCACCCTGTTGCCGTTGATGTCCTTGACACCAAACGAGGGCAGCAAAGCCCCCTTTGCCACAGTCTTCATTCCACTGATTTTGGGCAACAGTTCATTGACCGCAGTGCTTAGGATGGTGACAGAAAGGTCTTCTTCGTTTTCGGCTGTCATTTGCTTTCGATGGGCATCCAATTCCTGCTTCATCTTTTTCAGCAGCAAAGTGGCTGTGGCATAATCAGAAGGAAGGGTCTTGATGAAATACTTCTGAACAAGATAGAGCGACGCCGGTGACAGAGGATGCTCGTTGACAAACTGCTTCACAGCCTCACCTGTTTCAGGAGGTGTCAGCGTGTTTGCATGCAGTCGGAAAGCGGTCATCTGTTCATTGTCTTCCGTTCCCTTTATTTCCATTTCTCTCAGGTGCGAAGCATCTCCCTCTATGGTGATTTCCTTGCCTGGGGTCACGAACACGGCTTGCTCGGTAAAGTTGGGAAAGATGAGAATCATCGTTTGAGGTGTTCTCACCTCCTTCTCATAGGTAAAGCGCCCCCCCTGCACCTTGATAGTGTCTATGCCATTCAGGGCAGTCCCCTCAGAGTAGATATAGAACTGTGCTTGATTAAGGTGTTTGAACTGCCCTTTGATACTGAATCGGCCATCGCCCTCTGAACATGCTGAGAGAAGGAGGACACAAAAAACAAAGCACCCCATTGCTTGGGCAATAGGGGTGCTTATATTCTTCTTCAGGTTGTTACAAGACATCATGCGTATTGCAACTTCATCTGATTTATTTTGCTACGTTCCTCAACTCCAAGTCCTTGGCAGCATAAGCAGCCAGACTTGCATCCTTGGCTACAGCAGCACGCAGTGCGGTGGCAGCAGCAGAATTGTTGCCCTGACGTGCATTGAGAACAGCCTTCAGGTAATCGGTCATAGCATCAGGATTTGCCACATTGTTCAGAGTGGTGGCAGCAGCCTGATAGTTCTTGTTGAGGATCTGTGCCAGTGCAGCACTGTTGGAGTTCACTTTCTTAAGGTCTTGCTCTGCCAGTGCATAGTTGCCCTGTGCCAAGTGCAGGTTGCCAAGTACTTCTGACAAGCCATTTGCACCAGCGGCCTTAGCCACATAAGTCTCGGCAGCATTCAAGTCGCCCTGCTGCAATGCCAGCAAGCCCTTGTTGGCATTAGCCTCTGCATTCTTGGGATCCACCTGCAATGCCTTCTGAACATACTTGGCAGCCTCAGCATAGTTGCCCTTGGCATATTCGATTACAGCCACGTTGTTATAGGCACGAGCATCGTTGGGATAAACTTCTGTGGTCTTCTTATATACAGCCTCTTTCTCTGCATCGCTCTTCTTCAGAGTAGCAGCATAGAGCATTTCCTCTACGCTCAGCTTGCTGGCATCCTCTTTGAGCTGGCTTTCAATCTGAGCATCGTCACGGCCAATCACCTCGTAGTTAACGGTGAGGCGAGCACGGCGCAACTCGGGAAGTATGCCCTCTGCCAATTCACGGAAACCGGCGCTCATGTTCTTGATTTGCTGCTCGCGCTCCTCAGGATCCTTATACATAGAGAGAACTCGCAGAATCACCTCTTTGTCCTGAATATTAGAAGCGCTCACCAACTGCTGGAAGCCTTCCCAGTCTTGTGCGGTGTATTTAGCATCTACAGGAGAAGACAACTTAGCTTTCTTGAGTTGCTCGTTCACATAGCCCTCAGACACCTTCTGGCGCTGGCTGGCGAGTTTGTCGTTGAGCTTGAAACCGCCATCGGGTGAAGCATAAGCAGAAACCTCTACATTGCTCACGTTAAGTCCCTCCTGGTCTTTGCTGATACGCTGCAACAGGTTTACGAACTCTGTTACAGAGTTGTTCTTCAGCTCGCTCTTTCTCAAGTTGGCCTGCTGGATAAGGAACTTGATATTAGCCTCGTGCTTCTCTTGGGTTACACGCTGGAAAGCATCAGGAGAGGTGCAAGGAACAGCTGCTGCAACAGACTTTTTGTACAGCTCAGATGTAGCAATCACACCATCTGCCACCTTTACATCGGGCACGCTCACCACCTTCTTGCCTACTCTGGCATTGAAAGTGAGGTAGAGTTCGCTCTGCTGCATTTCGGGCACATAGTCAAAGGTAGATCTCATGCTGTAGTTACCACCCACCTGATAGGAGATGGTTTGGTTGTTGTCAGCCACCTTCTCACCTTGGAATGTGGCACTACTGCCCTGAACCACCTGACCGTTGCCATAGCGCAACTGAGGAGTTACAGTTACCACTGCCTTCTTGTTCATGTACTTTTCAGGGAACATGCCATTGATAGTGGCCTGCACTTTTCCCTGATGAGCCTCCAATGGGTTAGGAGTAACTTTGAAATTGTCAGCGGAAAGGGCGCCCAGTTTTCCTGAGCATGATGTCAGCACCAACGCTGCGGTAGCTGACAAGAAAAGAAATTTTGCGTTCTGCATGTGTATAACGATTGTTATTGGGCGGTGTATTTACCGCAGAAAATTAAACATGTTTCTGTGTGTATGCAACTATTTAGTGGCCACAAAGTTACTCATATTCTGTAGATATAAGCACCTTTGTCATTGTTTTTTGACAGTTTCTATCCTTTTTTTAGGAATGTTTAACCAAAAGAATCTGGCCCTTACCATTTACACTCGGCATTAAGCCTCGCCCTTGTTCACATTGAAAGGGGCAATGGTACGTGGTTCTTGATTAGGCAACTTGATAGAACCGAACTCATGCTCATATCTCACGATATTTTCTTGCAATGCCATGAGCAAGCGCTTGGCATGTTCGGGAGCCAATATCACTCTACTTTTCACCTGCGCCTTGGGCACACCAGGAAGCACGCGTGCAAAATCCAACACAAAATCGCTGCTGGAATGGGTAATAATGGCAAAGTTGGCATAATCGCCCTGCGCCACATCGGCTGGCAGTTCTATTTGGAACTGTCCTTGTCTGTTTTCATTGTTTTCTTTCATATCCTTCTGATTTGTTTGTTCTTGCTTTCATCATCCCCCACCAGTTTTCCCAACACGCTCTATGACATACGGTAAAGCATGGGAGATTTGCCCGTGTGCTTTTTGAAGAAAGTGCCAAAGGATGAGGCAGTTGGAAAGCACAGTTCGGCGGCCACCTGCTGCACATTGAGCGTGGTGTTCTTCATCAGGAAGATGCTACGCCTGAGCAAAGCCTTGAACACCATTTCCTGCACCGTGTAGCCGCAGATACTCTTCACCAATGAAGAGAGGTATTTGGGAGAGAGGCACAGCGCATCCGCATAAAACTGCACATCGCGATGCTCAATGTAATGGGTTTCTATCAGTTCTACCAATTTTACAAATATCTCCATCTTGCGTCCTGCCATCGTGCTGTGCGCATCCAGTTGCTCGGCATAGATGGAACACAGGCGGTAGGTAATCGCCATCAGCAACAACTTCTGTTCGTGGTCTGAGTAGGCTGCAGCAAGACTGGAATCCTGTGCAGATAGCAGCGAAATATATTGCACCAACTGACTTTCCTGACCAGTGGTCCATATATCACACGGACCGGGAGAGAGCAGGGAATAGAGACGCATGGTCATCACCGTACTGCCCAACGCATCACGGATTGGCTCTACTGTGTAGAAGAGCACATATACCTGCATGTCTTCAGAGGTCTCTTGTACGCAGAAGGTTGATGCCGATGACAAGAACACGCTTTGTCCGGCATAGCAGGCAAAATCCTTCTGATTGACAGTGAAGCGGAAATATCCCCGCTGGCACACGATAACACCGATACGATCGAGCAGATAGGGCTGGTACAGTATCTCAGGAAAGGCATCCACAGCACATCTGGTGCCACAGATACCAGCATTATTGAGAATAGCCCTGGTAAAGGCTTGCAACGCTTCTGATGTATTACTATCTGGTGCCATGAAAAGATGATTTCCTTGATTCAAGGCACAAATATATACATTTTTCTGCAATTACACCGCCTTGTTGCGGGATAAATATTTCGGTTTGATGTCTGCCAGCACTTTCTCAAGGCGTTTTTTTCTCCATGGTACCAGCAAAACAACACCGGCACAGATGAGACATCCATAGAAAGTCCAGCCTGCCATCTCCTTGATAGCGGTAAGTGTGGCTTGCACCTGCACCTTGCCTTTGAGCGACATGGCCGCCATCTGCTGAGCCTCTGTTTCGCTCTTTCCCTGATACATCATGCCTTGCACGGTGCGCTGATAGTCGGCCACTGTTTTACTCTCCATGCGATCGAAATCCTGTGAGAAGCGCGTTACATAATGTTGCTGGCGTTCTTGCAACACATTGGAATAGAGGGCAGAACCAATGCCAGGACCTATAATCATACGCACGGTGAGCATGATACACACCCAGGTGGACATATAGCGATAAGGCATGCGCTGGTTGGCATACACAGCCGTGAGAGCATAGAGCAGCATCATGCCCGTGGCACGGATAATGATGGGCCACTTCATCCGTTCGTACATACCAGCATCCTGCACTTCAAAATACATATAGAGGGCAGAAAGACCGATGAGCAGAAAACCGAGCGAGAAGAGCCACTTCAAGTGGAATCCCTTGGCACTGCATATCACTGCCATCACCAAACCCAGAAAATAGCCCACCAGTACCCAGTTGCCAAGGGTGGCATTCTGCCAGTTGTCTATCTTCATGCCCACACTGACAAACACGTTGACAAACATGGCACTGGAATTGAAGATCATCAGTCCTAAGAACAGCAGGATGCCTCCCTGCACACTGCGCAACTTCAAAGTGCTGAGCAAGAAATAGGGCGACCTGCGTGTACGCTCCAGATACACAAAGAGCAATGTAAACACCACACACACAATGGTGGCCATACGGATGTAGGGATGTGAATACCAATCGAGCACCTTGCCATAAACCATGATAAAGATGAACGAGCAACACATCATACTGAACACCACCACATTGCCAAACTTGGAGAAATTGATGGGAAACTTCTTCATGGGATACTTATGATAAGGCATGGCCACCATGCTTATCACAATAGCCACCAGCATGGCTGCCATCATAAAGTAATACACATACTGCCACTCATAGGCGTAAGCCAAATAGGCTGTGAGCCACGTGCCCATCTGCCCCAGTATCATAAAGAAGAAATAGATGGTGGGCATACTGGTGGTTTTTTCTGTGTCTAACTTGTCCCAGCCCTTTTCTGTAGTGGGTTCGTTGCCCGGTGTGAGGTTTTTGGTAGCCTCGATACGGAATCCGTATTTTATCAATGTGAAGAGGGTGGTCATCAGCAACGTCTGGCGCACAAATCCCATGATGAGACTGCACACGGCAAGCAGGAAGATACCATC
>CALZNR010000062.1 GCA_945827565.1 uncultured Prevotella sp. | reverse complement strand
CCATGAGACAACTGAAAATCATTAAATCTATCACTAATCGGGAAAGTGCCGCTCTGGAAAGATATCTGCAAGAGATAGGCAAAGAAGAGATGGTCACTGCTGAAGAGGAAGTGGAACTGGCACAACGGATAAAAAAAGGTGACCAGAAGGCTTTGGAAAGACTTACCAAGGCAAATCTAAGGTTTGTTGTTTCTGTGGCGAAACAATATCAGAACCAAGGGCTGGGCCTTGCCGACCTCATCAACGAAGGAAATATGGGGCTCATCAAGGCAGCTGAGAGGTTTGACGAGACAAGAGGTTTCAAATTCATTTCATACGCTGTATGGTGGATTAGACAGAGCATCCTTCAAGCCATCGCAGAGCAAAGCAGAATAGTGCGACTTCCCCTGAATCAGGTGGGTTCTGTGGCAAAGGTAAATCGGGTGTTAAGCAAGTTTGAACAAGAGAACGAGCGACGACCATCAGTAGATGAGATTTCTGAAAGAATTGACCTGCCGGAGGATAAAATAGACGATGCACTGAGAGCGCAAAACAAGCACATCTCCATGGATGCACCTATATATGAGGGGGAAGACGGAAATATGCTCGACACGATGGTGAACGATGACTCTCCTATGGCAGACTACCAGTTGTTGAAAGAATCACTCAAAGAGGAAATTCACTCGGCGCTCAATGGTCTAAGCGACAGGGAGAAAAGCGTTATCGAAGCATTCTACGGCATTGGGATGCCTGAAATGACTCTCGATGAGATTGGCTCCAAATACGGACTGACACGAGAACGAGTGAGACAGATTAAGGAAAAAGCCATCAGACGACTGAGAAACAATACCTACAACGAAGTGCTGAAAACCTATTTAGGATAGAACGCACATCAATACAACATAACCCCATAACACCGCAACAAAGCTGTTATTTCCCAATAAAAAGGACATAAAAATCAAAAGAATGAGAAGAACAACCGTTTTATATTCGTTGATGATAACCCTGGTGTGTTTGCTGGCTGCAATGCCATACACCGCAGATGCAAAGAAAAAACAAGCTCCGAAGATGTATATATGTGGGTTCTCTGCATCTTTCAACGACTCCATTGTATATTTTACTGACCTCCAGGAAATGGAAAACGTGTGGTATGAAAGCAAAACAAAGTTCATCCTTTCAAGGGAGGAATATGCAATACAGTTGAAGTCTTACCTTACCAACGAATGTGGACTGAAAGCACGCACCTGTATCGTGCTGTGTGATAGAAAAAAGAAAAAAGTAGAAAAGAAGTTGATGAAACTGAAACGGCAATATACAGTCAAGGCAAAAGGCATGTATGACATCAGGCATATCAATCATGGCGACTTCACCTTCAAACCCGTAGAGTATTCCGAGGATGAATAAATGCCAGTACTTCTACCGCATAGCAGATGAGCCTATCTGCATCGAACACGCCAAAGAGATGGAAGAGCATTTGCCCTCGCTGAGGCCATTTGCAATAAGCAAGGAACAAATGGCTGAGGGCGAGACTTTGCTGTTTACACTTAAAATCGAAGAATCGCTACAAGCAGATGCAAACACCACTACGGTAAAAGACTTTGATACTGGCAATGGACTGACTTTGGTGCAAGTGCGTCAGAACGGTGGGCAGCAATTTCATATCAAGAACACAGATGGGAAGGTGTGCTGCTTGCTACAAACCAGTGACGATTTCAGCCAATGCAGTTGTGCCGTATATGGAGACTCTACCATGAGATATTTTGGTCTGAACAACGCACTCATGCTGGTTTTCGCCTTCGCTGCAAGTTTCAGAAAAACGCTGATGATTCATGCTTCTTGCATCTCATTTCAAGGAAAAGGATACCCCTTTTTGGCGAAGAGCGGAACAGGAAAGAGCACACACAGTGCCCTATGGATGAAACATCAAGAGGGTGTGAGCCTGATAAACGACGACAATCCCATCATTAAGATTATCAACGGTCAAGCATGGATATACGGTTCTCCATGGAGCGGCAAAACGCCCTGCTACAGAAACGTGAAGTATCCTTTGGGAGCACTTACACTGATCAGCAGAGCTCCATACAACAGCATTGAGAAGATGAATGTACTGCAAGCATTGGTCATGCTGATACAGTCTTCATCTTCCATGGCGTGGAACAAGGAGATACAAGACAATCTTTACAATATCCTTTCGCAGATTATCAAGGTCACACCCGTATATAAACTGCACTGCCTGCCCAACAAGGAGGCCATGGAGGTGTGTAAGAAAGGAATAACAAGAATGTAGAGCCGCACAATATCGACAGGAAAAAGCATGAAACTACAAAAGCCCAATGAGATACTCATCCCAGAGATTGCAAAACTGATTCAGGAGGGACATAGCGTCACCCTGACACTCTCTGGCAACAGCATGAGACCATTCCTGAAGGATAAAAGAGACACGGCAAAACTGGTGAAGACAAACGAACTGCATATTTTTGACATCGTTTTGGCAGAAGTGTCTCCCAAGAGGTATGCACTGCACCGCATCGTTCAACTGAAAGGCGACGAGGTGACACTACTTGGCGATGGCAACCTAACGCCTGAACACTGCCAAAGAAAAGATGTGATTGCCAAAGCTGTACTCTTTTATAGGAAAGGAAAACAAACACCAGACAATCCAGAATCAAGAAAGTGGAAGTGTTATGCCTGGTGCTGGCACAAACTACACCCCGTCAGAAGGTACTTGCTGGCTTTGCACAAACTGCTTTTTGGCTGATGGTGCGCATCACAAAAATAAGAATAAAAAAACTTACATCAGAACTTAACAGTATGAAGAAAAAAAAAGGATTTGAATTGAGAGACGTATGCGGTGAAAACATCATCGTGGCATCAGGTATCGAGAACATTGATTTCAACCATATCATCAGCATGAACGAATCAGCTGTGTTCCTATGGAAAACCATTGCAGAAGAGTTTACTGTTGAGCAACTGACGGAGATTCTACAACAAGAATATGACGTAGATGCAGCCACGGCACAAAAAGACGTGACAGCCTTGGTAAAGCAGTGGAAAGAAGCTGGTATCGTTGAATAAATCCTACTCCGCCTTCTGATACCATTCTCTGAGCAGGGCATGGGGCACTCCCATTTGCTCCATTTGCTTCAGTACTTTTCGTGCCCGTTTTTTCTTGTTCATCGCAATCAACAGTCGCACCATCGAAATCCTATAATCATTGTTATTTGGACTAAGTTCGATGGCACGCTCCCAATCGTACAAGGCAGCATCCTGCTGATTTATCTTTTCTTCAAAACCAGCACGGGCTACATATGCCGTGGCACTGTCGGGATATAGAGTAACCAAAGAGTTGAGAATATCAGAAGCTTCGTTCATTCTTTCGCTCCGCATACATACCTGCGATTGGCACAACATTGCCTCAAAATGGAATGGACAGTGCTTCAGAATGGCGGCATAGTCGTTGAAAGCAAAGTCATAGAGCCTTTTTTCTGTATAGACATACGCTCTAAAAAACAAGGCTGAAAGGTTGTTGGGTTCATGCTGCAACACCAGATTGTACTCTTCCAGTGCATAGTCAATCTGTCCTAACTGCAGATTGACAGCCGCTTTTTTCAGGTGCAGTTCCGTGGAATACGGACTGACAGCAATTTGGTTCCTTAATGTCTGGAGAGAATCACGCAATAATGCAGTTGGCTGTGCCATAAGCACGTGCCAACTGCATGCTGACGCAATGATAAGTATTGCAAATCGTTTAGGCAGCATTTATTGCTTATTGATGTAATCAACAATCCAAGCACCCACCTCTTTGGTGCCATACTTTTCGCCACCCTCTACCTGTATCTCGGAGGTGCGCACATTGGCATCAAGTGAAGCATTCACAGCCTTGCGTATCAAAGCACCTTCTTCTTTCAAATCAAAGTACTCGAAGAGCATGGCTACAGAGAGAATCTGTGCCAACGGATTGGCGATATTCTGCCCCTTTGCCTGTGGCCAAGATCCATGTACTGGTTCAAATACAGGAGTGCTTTCGCCCGTTGAAGCAGAGGGAAGCAAGCCCATCGAGCCTGAAATACAGCTACCTTCATCTGTAAGAATGTCACCAAAGGTGTTTTCTGTAACCATCACATCAAAGAATTTTGGCTCGGCTATCATGCGCATAGAGGCATTGTCCACAAACATGTAATCTACATTTACATCAGGATACTGCGGCTCCATCTCCTTGGCTATCTGTCTCCAAAGGCGACTGGATGCCAACACATTGGCTTTATCCACCACTGTAAGATGATGATTTCTCTTACGTGCATATTCAAAGCCTACTTTCAAGATACGCTCCACCTCTGGACGGGTGTAATAATTGGTGTCGTAGGCCTTGTCATTGTCTTGATACTTCTCGCCAAAATACATTCCACCTGTCAACTCACGGATGCACACAAAGTCAGCACCATCTACCAATTCTGATTTCAATGGAGACTTATGCACCAAGCACTTGAAAGTTTGCACAGGACGGATATTGGCAAAGAGTCCCAACTTTTTTCTCATTGCCAGCAGTCCCTGCTCAGGACGAACCGTGGCTGTGGGATTGTTGTCAAACTTAGGATCACCCACGGCAGCAAACAGCACAGCATCCGCCTCCTTGCAAATCTGGTAGGTTTCTTCGGGGAAGGGGTCGCCCACCTCATCTATGGCATGTGCACCGCACAATGCCTTCTGATAGCTCACTTCGTGGTTAAACTTGGCAGCAACGGCATTCATTACAGCCACACCTTGCTCCATAATTTCCGGTCCGATACCATCTCCCGGAAGAACTGCAATTTTTAATTTCATATTTCTATTATTCTTTTTCAAAGTGGCACCCTTGCGCACCACATTCATGGTTTTACTCTTCTATAATATTCAGCATCTTGAACGTGGCTTTGATAGCCGCCTCTGTTTGGTCGGCATCCAAACCTCTGGTTCTGATAATCTTGTCCTCATTTCTCCAGGTGATGACAGTCTGCACCAAGGCGTCGGTTCGTCCGCCTGGCGGAATAGTCACCGCATAGTTGTCAAGCAGGGGGAAGGTGCGGTTCAGATTGTCCTTGTATATCTTTCGCAGTGCTTTCACAAAGGCATCATACTGTCCGTCACCCGTAGAGTCCGCCTCATACTGCTTGCCATCAATACTCACCTTGACACTTGCAATAGGTTTAAGACCATAGGCCAGTGACACCATATAGCTCACCAATTTCACCTTTTCTTCTGGAACATTGTGCTTCAGCACATCACTCACGATGAACGGGAGGTCTTCCTGGGTCACAATCTCTTTTCTGTCACCAAGTTCTGTTATTCGTTTGGTCACAAGTTTTGTCTGCTCAGCAGTCAGCTCCAACCCTAATTCCTCAAGGTTGCGTGCGATATTAGCCTTTCCGCTATTCTTGCCAAGCGCATATTCTCTTTTTCTTCCAAAACGTTCTGGCACCAGGGCATTGCAATACAGATTGTTTTTTGAATCACCGTCGGCATGTACACCTGCCACCTGCGTAAACACATTATCACCTACAATAGGCTGGTTTGGCGACACGCTGATACCAGCATAGCCCTCCACCATCTTGCTAATAGCATTCAGTTGATCTTCCTGTATGCTTGTCTTTGCCTCAAACTGGTCTTTCAGTATCACCTGCACACTGGAAAGCGGTGCATTTCCACACCTCTCTCCCAAACCGTTTACAGTGACATGCAGTCCCTTGGCACCGCAAAGCACGGCAGCCAGCGAATTGCTCACAGCCAAGTCGTAATCATTATGGGCGTGAAAGTCGAAATGCAGTTGGGGATACCGCTTCCTCATCTTACGGAAGAACTCTATCACCTGTAGAGGATTCAGCACTCCCAAAGTATCAGGAAGCATAAACCTCTTGATTTTGGTATCTTTCAGAGCATCAATCAGTTGATACACATACTCGGGCGATTCCTTCATACCGCCGCTCCAATCCTCCAGATATAGATTTACGGCTATTCCCCTCTGGTCGGCATAGTTCAATGAAGCCTTGATGTCTGCAATATGCTCTTCTGGTGTTTTCTTCAACTGATGCAGGCAGTGTTTTCTTGAACCCTTTGCCAGCAGATTGATGACCTGACCTCCGCAATCGCATATCCAGTCTATAGAAGCAGTGCCATCCACAAATCCCAGCACCTCTACTCTATCCAGTTTTCCTATCTGCTGGGCATAGCGACATATCATTTTCACCGCATCTTTCTCGCCCTCTGATACGCGCGCTGAAGCCACCTCTATCCTGTCCACATTCACATCCTTCAGCAACTTTCGCGCTATCATCAGTTTTTCGTGTGGCAGGAACGAGACACCGCTGGTTTGTTCACCATCGCGCAGCGTACAGTCCATGATCTCTACAAAAGGCAGAGTACGGTGGTGGGAAGTATGGTTTATTTGTTCTGCTGTTCCCATGCTTCTATCTTGTCCTTGTTCTGAAGCAAATAGTCTATATCGTCAAGTCCATTCATCAAGCAATGCTTTTTGTAGCCGTTGATGTCAAAGGTCTCTGAACTTCCTGTTGACATATTGGTCACCTTTTGGTTGGGTAGGTCCACCTCCACCTCTGTTTTAGGATCTTTCTCTATGCTTTCAAACAGTTCTGCAAGAAACTTTTCGCTCACTACCACGGGCAGCACAAAGTTGTTCAGCTCGTTGTTCTTGTGTATGTCGGCAAAAAAGCTACTGATAACCACTCTGAATCCATAACCGGCAATCGCCCATGCTGCATGTTCCCTACTAGAGCCAGAACCAAAGTTCTTGCCTGCCACAAGAATACAGCCCCCATAGATTGGGTTATTGAGAACAAAGTCTTCCTTGAGCGACCCGTCCTTGTTATATCTCCAGTCTCTGAACAGGTTCTCACCAAATCCCTCCTTGTCTGTAGCTTTCAAGAAGCGTGCTGGGATAATCTGATCTGTATCCACATTTTCCAACGGAAGGGGAACGCAAGTGCTTGTTATGACGTTAAATTTCTGTTTCATTTTTCTTTGTTTTTCTTTTTTCACAAACTCTGGGACTATAATAATGTGCGTGGGTCGGTAATGACACCTGTCACTGCTGCCGCAGCAGCTACCAGCGGAGAGGCAAGAATGGTACGGGCTCCCGGTCCCTGTCTTCCCTCAAAGTTTCTGTTGCTGGTAGATACAGCATACCTCCCAGCTGGAATCCTGTCTCTTATACACATCTCCGAGCCCACGAGACAGGCAGAAATCT
>CALZNR010000061.1 GCA_945827565.1 uncultured Prevotella sp. | reverse complement strand
AGACAGATGATCAACTCTACGGTATCCAAAGAATCTGCACCCAGGTCGTTGGTGAAACTTGCTTCGGGCTTTACTTCTGCCTCATCTACACCAAGTTTGTCAACGATGATGGCCTTTACTTTGCTTTCAATTTCAGACATAATTGTAATAGTTTAAAATGTTAATAAATCAAATTCTGCTTAAAAATCGGGTGCAAAGTAACAAATATTTATTGAGGTGTGCAAATATTTTGGTCTAAAATGCGCCATTTCTTGCACAAACGGATATGGGTTGTGCATAAAAAGCGGCTTGTTGAGGTGTGTCACTTGTCATAAAACACCCAAAATTTCTTCTGGAAAGTAAGTCAGGGAGTGGCCTTTTCTGCCCCCATCCCTTGCTGTATGGCTCTGTGGATTCACCGCTGGAGCCTTGCAAATACCTTCTCAGATGCTCTCTCTGCGCAGAGGATAGTGTCCGCGGAAGTATTCAAAGAGTTCGGGATTCTTTTTCAGCAGTTCGCTGTCTGTTTTGGGATTGTACAGTTCCAGTGGATTGCCCGAATACTTGAAGTTGGCGGGCAGGGAGGGCGGTGTGATGTGTTGGGGCTGGGGCAGGTGGAAGAAGTGGCACAGCGCCTCTATCACCATGTTGTTGGCATTGGTTTTGCCATCGGCAGAGTAGCCGGCGATGTGGGGGGTGCCTATATATACCTGCTGCAGCAGGGGCAGCAGTATGTGGGGCTCGCCTTCCCAGGTGTCTATCACTGCCTGGCGCACCCTGCCTGTGACAAGTGCCTGCAGCAGTGCCTGATTGTCAACCACGGCACCACGACTGGTGTTGATGATGATGGGGCGACGCTCCAGACGGTTGAAAAAACGCTCGTTGGCAAGGTGCAGGGTGGGGTGGTTGGTGCCTTTGGTCAGCGGCACGTGAAAGGTGATGATGTCTGCCTCTTCTGCCAGTTGTTCCAGCGACTTGCTGTAGGGTCCGCCCAGCGGAGGGTCGCTTACAATCACCCTCATTCCCAGGGCCAGTGCCTGCTGCATCACCTTGCTGCCCACGTGTCCGCATCCCACAATGCCCAGTGTGGTGTGGCGCAGGTCTATCTGCATGTCGTGCTGCATAAGTAGCAGGCAGTTGCGCACATACTGTGCCACAGAACCCGAGTTGCATCCCGGACAGTTGCACCACTTGATGCCCGCCCTGTCAAGATAATGGGTGTCGATATGGTCGTAGCCAATGGTGGCAGTGGCAATAAACTTCACCCTGCTTCCCTTTAGCAGAGCCTCGTTGCACTGGGTGCGGGTGCGCACTATTAGGGCATCGGCATCTTTTACGTCGGCTGCCGTGATGCTGCTGCCATCCAAATAGGTGGCCTCTACTGCCATAGAGGCGATGGCATCGCGGATATAGGGTATTTTGTTGTCAATAACAAGTTTCATGTTGCACTGTGAATGGTGGATGCAAAGGTACACATTATAAATATAAAAGGGGAGGGATGCGAGTAAAAAACAAGCAAAACGTTGGTAGATTGAAAAAGAATAAGTACTTTTGTGGGACAAATGGCTGTCTGACACGCTTCTGCCCAATGAATATTGGGGGAGCGTTCAAGGACAAACGGTCACTAACTTATCATTGATTACATGGAACAATCATTCGCAGCACATTGTAACGCTATCTTCGCTCAGGTGATACGCGATTACCACTTAACGGATAACGTGGATATGCAGATACAAAATCCATATAAACGTGATTCCATTGACTACAGTCTCTATCTGAAGTGCTGGATAGACACGGTGCAGTGGCACCTGGAAGACATTATCAGAGATCCACATATCGACCCTACAGAGGCATTGCTGCTGAAACGCAGGATAGACCACAGCAATCAAGACCGTACCGACTTGGTGGAGGAGATAGACACCTACTTCCGCAGGCAGTATGGCGACGTGGTGCCACTTGCCGATGCCACCATCAATACGGAGAGCCCAGCATGGGCTGTAGATAGACTGTCGATATTGGCACTCAAGATATACCACATGAACGAACAGGTGGAGCGTACTGACGCTGCACCCGAACACCTTCAGAAATGTCAGTCCAAGCTACAGGTGCTGAAAGAGCAGCAGGTGGATTTATCTACGGCCATTGACCAACTGCTTGCCGACATCGCAGCTGGAAGGAAATACATGAAGGTGTACAGACAGATGAAAATGTACAACGACCCTGCTACCAATCCCGTGCTCTATAAGAACAAGGAATAGGAGCTAAGGGGCGGAAACAGAATAACCAGTATCAGCACGTGAAAAAAGACCATCTGCTCATTATCAGATTCTCTGCGCTTGGCGATGTGGCCATGGCTGTGCCCGTGGTGTATTCTCTTGCTCAAGCCTATCCGCAGA
The DNA here is from genome assembly GCA_945827565.1 of uncultured Prevotella sp. GTDB lineage: Bacteria > Bacteroidota > Bacteroidia > Bacteroidales > Bacteroidaceae > Prevotella. The sequence goes on along the minus strand of CALZNR010000061.1, from coordinate 4,871 downwards.
TGCGTATCACGGTGCTGAGCAGACCCTTTGCACGCACCTTCTTTGAAGACCTGGCACCCAACGTGTATTTCATGGAGGCAGACCTCAAGAAGGAGTATCATGGCATCAAGGGACTGAACACACTCTACAGGCGACTGTCGGCAAAGAAGTTTACCAAAGTGGCAGACTTCCATCATGTGTTGCGCTCGGAGTACCTGTGCGCACGCTTTCTGCTGGGCAGATACAGGGTGGCACACATCCACAAGAACCGCAGCAGGCGCAAGCATCTCACCAAGTTCTACAACAAGCGGCTGAGCCAGTTGCCCACCTCATTTCAAAACTATCTGGATGTGCTCAAGCGCCTGGGCTATGATGTGAAGCTCGACTTCCGCAGCGTGTTTGGCGATGAGAAAGGCAACCTGAACCTGCTGCCCGCCGCCGTGGGACCAAAGAAAAACTTTGAACACTGGGTGGGTGTGGCACCCTTTGCCGCACACGAGGGCAAGATATACCCAGCCAGACTGATGAAGCAGGTGATGGAACAGGTGCTGAAACGCTATCCCAACACGCGCATCTTCCTCTTTGGAAGGGGAGAAAAAGAGGAAGAGCTGTTTGCACAGTGGTGCAGCGAGATGCCGCAATGCCTCTTTGTGGCAAACCACCTGGAGAGTATGCAGCAGGAACTGATACTGATGAGCCATCTGGATGTGATGGTGTCGATGGATTCTGCCAACATGCACTTGGCATCGCTCACAGACACCCCCGTGGTGAGCGTGTGGGGAGCCACTCATCCGTATGCCGGCTTTTTGGGATGGAACCAGAGCGAGAATAATGTGGTGCAGATAGACCTGCCCTGCAGACCATGCAGCATCTATGGCAACAAGCCCTGTATGAGGGGCGACTTTGCCTGTATGAAGAACATCCCGCCCGAGATGATTTCAGACAGAGTGGCATATCTGCTGGAGAAAAAGCACCTGCAAGAAACTCAAGAGAAGTAGTGACAACAAACAAGACATTGATATTGGTGGAAACGGTAAGGAACCACCACTACATATATGTTGAACCTCTAAACACAAAAGCAAAATGAAAAAGTACATCTGCGAAACATGCGGGTATGTTTACAATCCCGAGGTAGGCGATCCTGAAAGCGGAATTGCTGCCGGTACAGCGTTTGAAGATATTCCCGAAGACTGGGTATGCCCCCTCTGTGGAGTAGGAAAAGAAGATTTCACCGTGGTGGAGGAATAATACGCCATACACCCGACGGACAATCAGAAAGCAGCACATGACAGATAGAACATCTGACGTGTGCTGCTTTTATGTTTGACATGGCAATGCCTGCACGGGGATTAGAATGGATGCCAATGACTGATGTGGCATGACGGATGATGCTTGTGACCCGCTAATGGAACCGTGCTGAGCGCCTTGATGTGTCAGTTTGTCGAAAAAAAATCACGGATTTGGTATATAACATACAGAAAATATTTGCTATTTTTGCAAATGAGGAGGTTCTGTGTGACACACTGGTGGTGTAAGTGGAAGGGCAGAACCTGCAAGAGACCATAAACTACAAGTGTGATGAATAATGGAAAAATAATCTTTACGGCATCACTACTTTTCAGTGCAGTGATGGCAGTGGTGGTGACGGTGGCTGTGAGCACGCAGATCAAGGAAGAACCACAGAATTATAAGCATTACTCTTTTACACATGAGGTGATGAACAAATACACACCCATAAAGAACCAGGGAAAAGACGGAACCTGCTGGGCCTATGCCATGCTGGCAGCCATAGAAACAGAGCACCTGATGAGAGGAGACTCCGTGAACCTTTCGCCCTACTATGCCGTGAGATCATCATTGGAAGAACAGATGATGAGGTTCTACCTGTCGATGGGAAAGACTGAGGTGCACGACAGGGGAACAGGGCACACACTGCTCAACACCCTGACACGCAAAGGAATGGTGGCATACGATGCCTATCATCCCACAGGCAACCCGCAGACGGCAGTGGTGATAAGAAAGATAACCCATGCCGCACAGGCTGCCATCCATGCCAAGGTGGGACTGCAGAGATACAGTAAAATCATCAATGAACTGCTTGATGAGTCGTTTGGCGCAAAACCCAAACAGGTGTATATGCTCGGTGCACAATACACCCCAGAGGAGTTTGCACGCAGCGTGTGTGCCAACAACGAATATACATCGTACACCAGTTTTACGCACCACAACATGGGAAGCAGGTATGTGCTGGAGGTGGCAGACAACTGGGAGCGCGACGAGACCTATAACCTGCCTCTCGACACCTTGGTGCTGCGAGTGGTGAATGCCGTGAAGCAGGGGCGTGGCGTGTGCTGGGAAGGAGACATCAGCGAACCTGGCTTCTCGTTCCGCCGAGGCATTGCCATATTGCCATCGGCACAGCAGCTGAGCCAACAGGCAAGACAAAAGGAGTATGAGAGTTTTAAAACCACCGACGACCACTGCATGGCCATAGTGGGACTGGCACGCGATGGTGCCGGAAAGCGCTATTTTGTGATGAAAAACTCGTGGGGAACAGACAACCCATACGGCGGACTGATGTATATGAGCGAGGACTATCTGCGCATGAAAACCATTGCCGTGTTTATGCCTTGTGGTATTTAGACATAAATTCACTACCTTTGCAACATGGAACAGCAAATGCGAAACAAAAAGGTGTATCGCGTTACGCTTGCCGGCAGCGCTGTGAACCTGTTGTTGGTGGCACTCAAGCTGGTGGCAGGCATCGTGGGAAGCTCGGCCGCACTGGTGGCAGATGCGGTGCACTCGCTCACCGACTTGCTTACCGATGCTGTGGTGATAGTGTTTGTGAAACTGAGTGCCAAGCCGCAGGACGACGACCACGACTATGGGCATGGCAAATACGAAACACTGGCCACCAGTATTATTGGACTGGCACTGCTGGCAGTGGGACTGCTTATCTGCGTGTATGGCGTGGTGGATATCATACATGCCCTGCGTGGAAGTGCCCTGCCACAGCCCGATGTGCTGGCGGTGTGGGCGGCACTGCTGAGCATACTGCTCAAAGAGTGGACCTACAGATTCACCATACGGGCAGCACATCGCCTGCACTCTGCTGCCCTGGAAGCCAACGCATGGCACCACCGCAGCGACGCCTTCTCGTCAGTGGGTACTGCCATTGGAGTGGGAGCCGCCGTGATCATGGGCAGTGGCTATGCCATTCTTGACCCTATTGCAGCCGTCATCGTGTCGCTCTTCATCATCAAGGCCGCCGTGGCACTCATCATCCGTTCGGTGGGAGAACTGCTGGAACAAAGTCTGCCCGCTGAGGTGGAGCAGGAGATTTGCCAACTGGTGCTGCAACAACCGCAGGTGAGCGGCATACACCACCTGCGTACCCGCTGCATAGGCAATGGCTATGCCATAGAGATGCACATACGCATGCCCGGCAACATATCGCTCTACGAGGCGCATCAGCATGCCACGGCTGTGGAAAATGCGCTGAAAGAACACTTCGGACCACATACCCATGTGGGCATACACATGGAACCGCTGAAGCAAGACGGAACCTATGTGGCACCCACACAACAGGAAAAACAATCAACCGATTGACACATAACAGAAAAATCCTTATCTATCATCATCATGGAATATCAAAGCAAAAACATACTTGTGACTGGTGCCACCGGCTTCATTGGCAGTTTTATAGTGGAAGAGGCATTGAAGCGAGGCATGAACGTGTGGGCTGCCATGAGAAAAACAAGCAGCAAGGCATGGCTACAAGACAAGCGCATACACCTGATAGAACTGAACCTTGACGACAAGGAGCAGCTGAAAGGGCAACTGAAATCTCTGGAACTGCACTATGTGGTACATGCAGCAGGGGTGACCAAATGCCTGAACGCTCAGCAATTTTTTGACACCAACACCCAGGGCACACGCCATCTGGCAGAGGCTCTGCTGGAGCTGAAGATGCCTCTGCAGCGCTTTGTGTTTGTGAGCAGTCTGAGTGTGTTTGGTCCTGTGAGAGAACAACAACCCTATACAGAGATAAGTGACAAGGACAATCCCATGCCCAATACCGCCTATGGCAAGAGCAAGCTGGCTGCAGAACAGCTGCTCGACCAGATGCCGCAGTTGCCGTGTATCACCCTGAGACCCACGGGCGTGTATGGACCACGAGAGAAAGACTACTTTATGATGGTGAAGAGCATCAAGGCACATACCGATTTTGCCGTGGGCTATAAACCGCAGGTGCTCACCTTTGTGTATGTGAGCGATGTGGTGCAGGCCGTGTTCTGCGCTTTAGAGAAGGGTGTGGTGGGGCATAAGTATTTCCTGAGCGATGGCAAGGAATACAGTTCGCGCACCTTCAGCGACTTGGTGTGGAATGAGTTGGGGCGCCCCATGCTGCTGCGCATCAAGGCACCACTGTGGTTGCTGCGCATCATTACCACCTGCGGTGAGTGGATAGGCAGGATTACCGGAAAGGTGTCGGCGCTGAACAAAGACAAATACCATATTATGAAGCAGCGCAACTGGAAGTGCGACATCACTCCGGCACGCACCGAACTGGGCTATGAACCGCAGGTGCAGCTGGAACAGGGAGTGAAGACCACCGTGAAGTGGTACAAAGACCAGAGATGGATATAGACTGCCGCTTTGCCGTGCATGCCATCAGACAGAGAGAGGGTGGGAGAAGAATCCTCAAAAAAGTCAAGCTGAAAACTGAAACAGAGAGAAAAAGATGACCTTAAAAGAGCTATTTAGATTAGAGAAGAAACCCGTGAAGGGACTACTTGCCGCAGAGTGGGTGGTGCTGGGATATATGGTGCTGACAATATTGCTGCTGTCTCTTATACACATCTCCGAGCCCACGAGACAGGCAGAAA
>CALZNR010000060.1 GCA_945827565.1 uncultured Prevotella sp. | reverse complement strand
TAAGAGACAGGTCATACACCTTTTCCCTGACATTCTGCAGGGAGTCAGTGTAAGCCTGGAAGATTCTGAGGGAATCACGTTTACTTGATGTGTGGCGCCCCCCCAAGACATCTTGAGTGCCAGCAAAAAGCATGAGGAGTCCAAGCAAATAAGCGGGATGTAAATTGCCTATTATCGGGTACATGGCTGCAAAGGTACTTATTTTTGGCATATTTTTGTCATTTCAACAATGATTTTCACCATTTATTTGTAACTTTGCCGCATATTTTTTCAAGTTTGCATTAGGTTATTTAATTTATTTTATTGTGGCAGATACAAAATATATTTTCGTTACAGGCGGTGTGGTTTCATCGCTGGGAAAGGGAATCATATCCTCTTCCATAGGTAAATTGCTACAGGCAAGGGGATATAACATCACCATTCAGAAGTTTGACCCGTACATCAACATTGACCCCGGTACACTGAATCCCTACGAACATGGCGAGTGTTACGTCACCGTAGATGGCATGGAAACAGATTTGGACTTGGGGCATTACGAGCGTTTTACTGGAATACAGACTACTCGCTCAAACTCTCTCACAACAGGACGCATCTACAAGGCCGTCATTGACAAAGAACGACGTGGAGACTATTTAGGGAAAACGATTCAGGTGGTACCTCATATCACTAACGAAATCAAGCGCAACATCAAGTTGCTTGGAGAAAAATATCACTACGACTTTGTAATCACAGAAATCGGAGGAACCATAGGTGACATTGAAAGCATGCCTTACATGGAAGCTATCCGTCAAATAAAATGGGAACTTGGCAATAATGCCGTGTGTGTGCACCTTACTTATGTGCCCTATCTCAAGGCTGCTGGAGAACTGAAAACCAAACCTACTCAACATTCAGTTAAAGAGCTGCAGAGCGTGGGTATCCAGCCTGATATTCTGGTGCTAAGGACGGAGAAGCATCTCGATGAAAACATATTGAAAAAGGTGGCGTCTTTCTGTAATGTGAATATTGATTGTGTGGTTCAAAGCGAAGACCTCCCTTCAATATACGAAGTGCCTGTACACATGCAGGCTCAGGGACTTGACACAGCCATACTCAAGAAGTTGAATATGCCCATTGGAGAAACGCCAGCATTGGGACCATGGAAAAGTTTTCTTGAACGCAGAAAGAATGCTACAGAGGAGGTTGTCATCGGACTGGTGGGAAAATACGATTTGCAGGATGCCTACAAGAGTATTCGTGAGAGTCTGTATCAAGCGGGCATCTATAATGACAAAAAAACAGTTATAAAATACATCAATTCGGAAAACATCACAGAGGAGAATGTCGAAGAGATGCTTTCTGGTGTGGAGGGCATTGTGGTATGTCCAGGCTTTGGCCAGCGTGGTATTGAAGGCAAAATCATTGCTGCTCATTACACACGAACCCATGACATTCCCACCTTTGGCATCTGTCTTGGCATGCAGATGATGGTCATAGAATTTGCAAGAAACGTGTTGGGGTATTGTGATGCCAACAGCCGAGAGATTGACGAAAAAACCACCCACAACGTAATTGACATCATGGAAGACCAGAAGAATATTACGGATATGGGAGGCACCATGCGTTTGGGAGCGTACGAATGTGTACTGAAGCAAGGCTCCAAAGTATTCAATATCTATCAAAAGGAGCACATACAGGAACGTCATCGCCACCGTTATGAATTCAATAATGACTATCAAAACGAGTACGAAAGGAACGGCATGAACTGTGTGGGACATAATCCCGAGAGCAACTTGGTAGAGATTGTGGAGATTCCTGGGCTGACATGGTATATCGGCACTCAATTCCATCCAGAATATCAAAGCACAGTACTGAATCCCCATCCCCTATTCCTTGACTTTATAAAAACAGTAATAAAACATAAAAAGAAATGAACAAAAACACCCTCATCGGTTTTGCATTGATGGCTTTGGTACTCTTTGGGTACAGCGTCTTGCAGCAACCATCATCAGAGCAAATTGAAGCGCAAAGGATTCAAGACTCGTTGATACAGGCTAAAAAGTCGGAGGCAAAAGCGGAACAAGAAAATGCAGAGGCTACCTATAAAGCCAAAGCCCTTCAAGCTATGGCAGAGGATAGCACTGCCTTGTTCTACACATCATTCAAAGGTAAGGAACAGCACATCGTACTAAAAAACGACAAAATAGAATTGTCTTTAAGTACTTTGGGCGCAGCACCCAAAAAAGCGAAACTCCTACACTTTGAGAATATAAACGAGGAAGAGGGTATCACCCTTTTTGAAGGTAATGAGCAGGAGTTGAACTTCTTGCTTGCCGGAAAAACCACCAATATTTCCACGGCTCAGATGTATTTTGAGCCATCGGAGGTCACGGACAGCACCGTCACATTTACTGCAACTGCGTCAAATGGCGGTTCGGTGGTGTTGAAGTACGTTTTAGGCAAAGATTATCTCGTTCATCTTTCATTGCAAGTGAATGCTTTGAGCGGTATGTTTGCTCCAGACTATCGTGAGATGGGAATAGAGTGGCGCGAACATTGCCGACAGCAGGAACGTGGCTTCATGTTTGAAAACAGGTATGCCACACTCACATACAAGGAGAAGGATGGTTCTACCGACTATCTTAGCGAGTCAAGTTCTACCATCGATGAAGCTATTGAAAATAGGTTGGATTGGGTCGCCTTCAAAAATCAGTTCTTCAGTGCGGTGTTGATAAGCAAAGACGATTTTTCAGCTCAGGCACTCTTGTCAAGTATTCCAGAGGAAAAGCCAAAGGAGGATGTAGGCAAGAACGGTGTAACTTACCTCAAGCAGTATCAAGCAAAATTGAAAACGGCGTTCGACCCCACTGGACAGAAGGCGTCTGAGTTTGAGTTGTACATTGGTCCAAACGACTTCAGACTATTGCAGGATGTGGAAGAACAGAGTACTTTCAACAAGGATTTGGAATTGCAGCAACTGGTTTATTTAGGTTGGCCATTATTCCGCATCATCAACCGATGGTTCACCCTATATGTGTTCGACTGGCTCACAGGCTTTGGATTCAACATGGGTATTGTCCTCATCCTCATCACTTTGCTTTTGAAGGCCATTACCTACCCTCTCGTCAAGAAGACATATCTTAATTCTGCCAAGATGAGAGTGTTGAAACCCAAAATAGAAGAGGCAACCAAGGAATACAACAAGCCTGAAGACCAGATGATGAAACAGCAGGCAATGATGCGCATGTATTCGCAATATGGAGTAAGTCCGTTGAGTGGATGCTTGCCCATGCTGATTCAAATGCCTATTTGGATTGCCATGTTCAACTTTGTGCCAAATGCCATCCAATTGCGTGGTCAGAGTTTCTTGTGGATTGATGACCTTTCCACTTATGACCCCATTATCGAGTGGAACACTCAGATATGGCTTATAGGAGATCACCTCAGCTTAACCTGTATTCTGTTCTGCATATCCAATATTCTGTATTCCATCATCACTATGCGTCAGCAAAAAGACCAAATGGTGGGCCAGCAGGCAGAGCAACTGAAGATGATGCAATGGATGATGTATCTCATGCCGTTGATGTTCTTCTTTATGTTCAATGACTATTCGTCTGGATTGAATTTCTATTATTTCATCTCCCTCTTCTTCAGTGCCGCCATCATGTGGTTGCTTCGTAAAACCACCAATGACAAGAAGTTATTAGAAATTCTTGAAGCAAAATATAAGGAGAATAAAAACAATCCTAAAAAGATGAGTGGCCTTGCTGCCCGATTGGAAGCAATGCAAAAAGAAGCAGAAGAACTACGGAAACGTCGTGAAGGAATGAACAAATAAAAAATAGATGATTGTGGGGCGCATCTTACCTAAAGAAGCGCCCCTCTTATCGTTTGTTCCCAAGCATAAACACATGCTCCAGTATGTATGGAGAACCAAAGACTATAGACATTTTTTAGATTCAAACTATAACATTACACTCATAAAAATGAAACCAACTACAACTTTACGAGATTCTGCAGCCCTGCGCTGGACGGCTCTGCTACTTTTGGCACTTGCCATGTTTTGTGCCTACATTTTCATGGACATCCTCTCTCCTATCAAGGCGTTGATGCAAAGCGAAAGGAATTGGGACTCTGATGCCTTTGGCACCATGCAAGGAGCAGAGACCTTTCTTAATGTTTTTGTTTTTTTTCTTATTTTTGCCGGTATCATACTGGACAAAATGGGCGTACGTTTTACAGCACTGCTCTCTGGAGGCGTAATGCTTGCTGGAGCACTTGTCAAGTGGTATGCCGTAAGTGAGAGTTTTATCGGCAGTGAACTCAGCGTGTGGTTTACCAATCATCTGAACCATATTCCTGTGTTTGAACAATTGGGCGTGTCACCCTTTTATGAAGGGATGCCCTCTTCAGCCAAGTTGGCAGCGCTGGGCTTCATGCTGTTCGGCTGCGGTGCAGAGATGGGCGGTATCACAGTAAGCCGAGGAATTGTCAAATGGTTTAAAGGTCGTGAAATGGCATTGGCAATGGGTTCCGAGATGGCATTGGCACGCCTCGGTGTTGCTACTTGTATGATTTTCTCACCGTTCTTTGCCACATTGGGAGGCAAGATTGACGTTTCTCGTTCTGTAGCATTTGGCGTGGTGTTGCTGTGCATTGCACTCATCATGCTGGTGGTTTATTTCTTCATGGACAAACGATTGGATGAGCAAACAGGTGAAGCGGAAGAGAAGGATGATCCTTTCAAGATTTCTGACCTTGGTCAGATTCTTACCTCCATGGGCTTCTGGCTGGTGTCTTTGCTCTGTGTACTTTATTACTCTGCCATCTTCCCGTTCCAGAAATATGCTGTCAACATGCTCCAATGCAATCTTACCTTCAGTGCTGTGCCCGAAACATCCCTCTGGGCTTCAGAGAGCATCATCTACATACAGTACATCATTATGCTGATAGTGGCAGCCACAGCATTCACCTTCAATTTCCTCAGCGACAAAAAGCTGAAGAGTGCTACGCTTACAGTTTCTGTAATAGCCTTGATTTCATATTGCTACATAGGATATATGAGACAGTCTGCTGAGTCTATCTTTGCAGTATTCCCTTTGTTGGCGGTGGGCATCACCCCTGTTTTAGGCAAATACGTTGACCATAAAGGCAAAGCAGCAAGTATGCTGGTACTGGGTTCGCTTTTACTGATAGCATGTCACCTCACCTTTGCATTCGTTCTTCCGCAATTCAGGGGTAATCAGGTGGGAGGTGTCATCGTGGCCTATCTTACCATCCTTATTTTAGGAGCTTCTTTCTCTTTGGTTCCCGCCTCACTTTGGCCCAGCGTTCCCAAGTTGGTTGATGCAAAGGTAATCGGTTCGGCATATGCCCTTATCTTCTGGATACAAAATATTGGTTTGTGGCTCTTCCCTCTCCTTATCGGAAAGGTACTTATCGTTACAAACCCTGGGGTTGAAGATGCCACACAACTCGATTATACGGCACCGCTGATTATGCTTGCCGGATTAGGTGTGGCTGCACTTGCCATAGGAATAACACTGAAACTTGTTGACAAGAAAAAAGGATTAGGTCTTGAAGAACCAAATATCAAATAAACAGTTTGCCAACTTCTTCGGACCCATGGGAGTTCGTAATCGGTAACGTGTTAATTTTATCCTTTATTTTATTGTTATTACAACGGAAAAGTATATCTTTGCAACTACGAAACAAATCATTTACAGACTAACACATAATTTTATGAAACCGTTAAACAAACATTTTGCTCCAAAGAGCGTTATGCCGGAGAAAATCATCCAATTTGGTGAAGGTAACTTCCTCCGTGCTTTTGTTGATTGGATTATTTGGAATATGAACCAAAAAACAGATTTCAACGGATCTGTTGTGGTTGTACAGCCTATTGAACGTGGTATGGTGGATTGGTTGAATGGCCAGGATTGTTTGTACCATGTTAACCTTCAAGGACGTGAGAACGGACAGCCAGTCAATACGCTTGAAAGAATAGACGTAATTAGCCGTGCATTGAATCCATACACACAGAATCAGGCATTTATGGCTTTGGCTGATCAGCCCGAAATCAGGTTCGTTATTTCAAACACCACAGAGGCTGGTATTGCTTTCGATCCAGAATGTAAACTCACAGATGCTCCTGCATCTTCTTATCCCGGAAAATTGGTACAGTTGCTGTATCGTCGCTGGCAGACATTCAATGGAGACCCCTCTAAAGGTTTGATTATATTCCCCTGCGAATTGATATTCCTGAATGGTCATGTACTGAAAGAGTGCATCTACAAGTACATCGAACTGTGGCAATTGCCCGCTGAATTTAAGGCATGGTTCGAGAACAGTTGTGGAGTATATGCCACATTGGTGGACCGTATTGTTCCTGGTTTCCCCAGAAAGGAGATTGCTGAGATTCAGGAAAAAATCAGTTACCGTGACAATCTGGTGGTACAGGCAGAAACATTCCACTTGTGGGTTATTGAAGCACCTAAAGAAGTGGCAAACGAGTTCCCCGCAGACAAGGCAGGATTGCATGTGCTCTTTGTACCTTCTGAAGAACCATATCACAAGCGCAAGGTTACATTGCTGAATGGTCCTCACACTGTTTTGTCGCCTGTAGCATTCTTGAGTGGTGTTAATATCGTAAGAGATGCCTGCCACCATGAAGTTATCAGCAAGTACATCCACAAAGTGCAGTTTGAGGAGTTGATGCAGACACTCGATCTTCCTATGGATGAGCTGGAGAAGTTTGCACACGATGTGTTGGAGCGTTTCGATAATCCGTATGTAGATCATCAGGTAACAAGCATCATGCTGAACTCCTTCCCCAAGTTCTGTGCTCGTGACTTACCCGGAGTGAAGACATACTTGGAGCGCAAGGGTGAACTGCCTGCAGGTCTGGTATTCGGTTTGGCTGCCATTATCACCTATTACAAGGGTGGCAAACGTGAAGACGGTGTGGAAATTGTGCCCAACGATGCTCAGGAAATCATGGATTTGCTGAAAGAGTTGTGGGCTACCAACGACACCCAGAAGCTTGTTGACGGTGTACTTGGTGCAGAGTTTATTTGGTCAGAAAACCTCAATGAGATCAAGGGACTGAACGCATTGGTAAAGACATACGTTGACCTTATTCAGGAAAAAGGTATGCTTGAAGCTGTTAAAACCATTCTTTAATTCTGGTTTTGACTGCTAAACTTAACAGAGTGAGGGTATGTGTGGTGTATCCTCACTCTGATTTTTCAATGTGCACCCCTCTCGCACTCCTGTTCTTACCTTAAAGTAGGTTCTATAAATTAGCTTTGATGGGATTTTGTTCTATCTTCGAGCAGATTTA
>CALZNR010000059.1 GCA_945827565.1 uncultured Prevotella sp. | reverse complement strand
CATCCGAGATTCTGCCTGTCTCGTGGGCTCGGAGATGTGTATAAGAGACAGATATACAACAGTCTGAATGGCTGGGGAGAAGGGCGAGAGATGCCCGTCTTTGCAAAACAGTCATTCCATGAATGGTGGAAAAACAAAAAGTAGAAGGTATGAAAAAGGAAGAACTATTAGCAAAAATAAAACGCAATATCACCACACAGTATGAGATGCCCTCGATAGACGACATCCACCCCATTACCTATGCCGACCCCTTGAAACAGTTTATGGAGGTGACGCAGGTGGTGGGTGGCAAGGTGATGCTGTTAAAGGAAGGTGACAATACTGACATCAACAGCATTGTGAAGAAGCTACACCCTGATGCCAAGCAGATTGCCTCTGAACTGCCAGAGGTGACCATTGCCACCATCAATCCCAACACTGTGAAAGAGGCCAACGAACTGAACGGAACAGACGTGGCTGTGCTGAAGGGTGTGTTTGGTGTGGCAGAAAACGGATGCGTCTGGATTCCTCAGACAATGAAAGAAAAAGCCGTATGCTTTATCTCTGAGCAACTGGTCATCATACTCAACCGCAAGGACATCGTGAACAACATGCACGAGGCATACAGCCGGATAGAGCTCAACGACTATGGCTACGGTTGCTTTATCAGCGGCCCCTCTAAAACTGCCGACATTGCGCAGGCATTAGTGATGGGAGCACAGGCTGCACGTGGCGTTACTGTGGTTATTATTTAACCCAAAACGGTCATTAGGCCGTTATGCGCAAACGAACTTGCTTTTTGGCATCTGTCTTCCCGTTTCTCGGTTACAATGGAGCCCCATTGCGCCCTCAAAACGAGAACACATCTTCTCAAAAACAGAAGTTGTTATCATCATAACGCTAATGACCGATTTGGGTTTAATGTAGGGAGGAGCTGTTGGCTCCCCCTGCCTTAACAGGTAAAATCACGAAGCAATGCCGCAATGCGTTCCACCTCAGCATCCGTAAGCACTTGATTACAGGGAATGCTCAGTTCAGAGGCATGTATCCGCTCGGTGATAGGCAGTTGCAGATGGTTGAACTGTGAATAGCACTGCTGTTTGTGGGGAGCTATGGGATAGTGAATCATAGTGTGCACTCCCCTTTCTTCAAGGTACTGCTGCAGCAAGTCTCGCTCACTGCACATCACGGGGAAGATATGGAACACGCTCTGTTTCCAAAACTCCATATCGGGCAACACCATCCGTTCGTTGCACACATTATTTATATAATAGGCGGCCACACGTCTGCGCTGTTCGTTTTCCTGATCCAAGTAGCGTAGCTTCACATTGAGCACAGCCGCCTGAATCTCATCCATCCTACTGTTTCTCCCTGCATATCTGAACACATATTTCTGTTTGGATCCATAGTTGGCCAGTGCTCTGATCACCCCGGCCAATGGCCCGTCGCTGGTGGTCACGGCACCAGCATCGCCCAAAGCGCCAAGATTCTTGCCTGGATAGAAACTATGACCAGCGGCATCGCCCAGCGAACCTGTGCGGGGACAACAACCAGAAGCAGCGTCACCACTATGATCGGCAGCAAGTCCGTGAGCCTGAGCATTGTCTTCTATCAGCTTCAATCCATACCGTTTGCAAATCTGCGCTATCCGGGGGGTGTATGCCATTCTGCCATACAGGTGCACTATCATCACGGCCCGTGTACGCTCGGTGATGGCACGTTCCAGCAAGCTATCGTCTATCTGTAGTGTATGAGCGTTGGGCTCCACCAGTACAGGCACCAGTTTATTATCTGTGATGGCAAGTATAGATGCGATGTACGTATTTGCAGGCACAATCACCTCGTCGCCCTCTTTCATCACTCCCATCTCCATATAGGCACGCAGTATCAGCGTAAGCGCATCCAGACCGTTGGCACAAGTTACGCAATGCGACGTGCCGATATAGGCTGCATAATGCTGTTCAAAGGCTCTGTTTTCCTGCCCTTGCAGATACCATCCGCCATGCAGCACACGCTGCACAGCCTCGTCTATCTCCTGTTGGTGCAGCGCATTGATTTTCTGCAGACAGAGGTAATCAATATCAGCCGATGTATTGATGTGTGATGTCATGGTAAGACCTTTCGTTTGTGCGTTACTTTACAACGTCCATTCGTAGGTGTCGTAGCACACGCCACGTGCGCCAAACCCCTCTTTTTGATGTATCAGGTTTTCGTTGAGCCACTCCCCATGCTGTTCGGTGGATATACCAAAGTCGAAATACTGGGTGTGGACATATCTCTCGGTGAGCAGATAGTGAAACAGCATGTCGAGTGCTCCCACCTGCTTGCCACGTGGCGAGGCAGAGATATACTGCGCATGGGCCACCCTGCCCAAAGTTTCGTAAATCACCGTTCCTGCCACTATCTCGCCCTCCATTGTTGCCACGAACAAGCGGATATGACGGGGAAATCTGCTGGCAAGCAACCTTATCTCTTCAAGAGAATGGACAGGCTGCACACCATGCCTCTGCATCAGATTATCAGAGAGAACAGACCAAAAGCCCTCGTAGTCATCGCTCTCTGACACCAGCACGCCCTGCTTTTCAGCCTTTTTCACACCTCTTGTGCGCAACTGTGACCATCGGGGTGCTGTCTCGTCCATCATCACCACTGACGATATTTCTCTGAACAGTAGGCTTGCATGGCAGCACTGCACAATGGCATAGAGGTCTTCCTCTGCTGCACATCGGTGATAGATGTGTGGTGTGGGTTTATACCTCACGTTGCTGATGCCCTGTTCTTTCAGAAAGACATTGAGCGATTCAAACACCTGTTTTGCCTTCTGGGCTGTCATGTCATTGCCCATCACCAGTCCGCCGTAGGTCAGTCCGCCGTGCGAGAAGAGCTTGTTTCCCTCACGATGGGCAGGCAGAAGAGCCTGCAGTGAACCCTTTTCAGAGTATATCATCAGCGAGAAGTCGGCAAACCGATGGGCATGATAGTCCATATAGCGCCTGTCTATCAGGAATGTGCCATTCTTAGACTGCGCTACAAATGTGTTCCACTGCGCCTCGTTATCGCTATGATACTGCCTTATTTCGAGCATTGCTTGGATGCCAGGAATTCCTCGTAATCGTATATATAATCCTCCTCGTCATAGAGCTCCGATGCCAGCACCAGACAAACGGCACCCGAAGAAAAATCTTCCAAGGTGCGCCATATCCCAGTGTTGATGAGCAATCCCTGCCAAGGGTGGTTGAGATGGTATTCACACTTGGTGCCCAACCCATCATCCAATGTCACCGTGAACGAGCCGCTCACGGCAATGACAAACGACAGGCACTCCTTATGTGCGTGCCCTCCCCTACTTTCTCCACCAGGCACATCATAGGTCCAGTATGCCCTTTTGATGTCAAACGGCACATTCTTGCACTCCTCAGCCACTGTCAGGTTGCCACGAGGGTCGCATATCTTGGGCAATTCGATGATGCGTCCCAGATGACAAGGCACATCGTGCAATACTTTACTCATGGAACTTGGTATAAGGATCTGTGCCCAGAACAGTTTTTGCCAGTCGCTTAGCCTTGTTACGCAAGAAAGTAGTGTCATCGCCAACCTCTCCGTAGCACAGCACCACACCCATGCGTCGGCCCACATGAGCCTCTGGCTTTCCAAAGATTCTGATGCGTGTATGGTCTTCCTTCAGTGCCTCTACCAGATTATATGGCAGCGGTTCCGTACTCTCCTGGGGTGACAGTATCACCGCACTTGCACCCGCATGTTCCAAATGGATACCTGCAATGGGCAGTCCCATCACGGCACGGAAATGGAGTTCAAACTCACTGAGGTTGGTGGTGTGGCCCAGAGTAACCATTCCTGTGTCGTGCGGACGGGGAGAGAGTTCGCTAAAAATCACCTCGCCCTGCTTGGTGAGGAAGAACTCCACACCCCAGATACCAGCACCTGTAAGTGCCTTGGTCACCTCATCGGCTATATGCTGTGCCTGCTTCAAAGCCTCTTCGGGAATACTGTATGGCTGCCAACTCTCACGATAATCGCCACCCTTCTGCACATGACCGATGGGCGGACAGAACAATGTAGGACCCTCTTTTTGTGTCACGGTGAGCAGGGTAAACTCTGAATCGAAGTCGATAAACTCCTCGATAATCACCTCTTTCACATCACCACGACTGCCCTCCATGGCCTCGGTAAATGCCCGTTGTAACTCATCATCATTATGCACATAACTCTGTCCGTGACCAGAGGATGACATCAAGGGCTTCACCACACAGGGGAATCCTATTTCATCGGCAGCCTTCTTAAACTCCTCAAAGGTCTTGGCATAGAAATACTTGGCTGTTCTCAGTCCCAGTTCTTTGGCTGCCAAATCACGGATAGCCCTTCTGTTCATGGTATAGTTTACCGCTCTGGCACTGGGCACCACCTGTATGCCCTGTTTCTCAAAGTCAAACAGTCGTTCGGTGCGTATTGCCTCTATCTCTGGTACAATGATGTCTGGCTGGTGCTTCCTTACCACTGCTTCCAATGCGTCACCATCCAGCATAGAAAACACTTCACGCTCATCCGCCACCTGCATGGCAGGAGCATCGTTATATCTGTCACAAGCAATCACATACTGACCTGCACGCTTGGCAGCAATCACGAACTCTTTGCCCAGTTCACCTGAGCCCAACAGCAGTATTTTCTTCATATCTCTCAACGGTTTTTGTACATGTTATCGTAATAGTTCTGGTAATCTCCGCTGGTCACATTGTCCAGCCATTCCTGATTGTCCAAATACCAGCGCACGGTTTTCTCTATGCCCTCTTCAAACTGCAGTGAGGGTTCCCAGCCCAGTTCGCGCTGCAACTTAGTAGAGTCGATGGCATAGCGTGCATCGTGTCCCAGTCGGTCGGTGACATAAGTAATCAGGTCAAGGTCTTCTCCCTCTTTTCTGCCCAGCAAGCGATCTACGGTATTGATAACCACCTTGATGATGTCGATGTTCTTCCACTCGTTAAATCCGCCGATGTTATAGGTTTCTGCCACCTTGCCCTCATGGAAGATAAGATCAATGGCACGAGCATGATCAACCACATACAGCCAGTCGCGCACATTCTCGCCCTTGCCATATACGGGCAACGGTTTACGGTGTCGAATGTTATTGATGAACAGAGGAATCAACTTCTCAGGGAACTGATACGGACCGTAGTTGTTGGAACAGTTGGTCACGATGGTAGGCATTCCGTATGTGTCGTGAAAAGCACGCACAAAATGGTCGCTGCCTGCCTTGGAAGCCGAATAGGGAGAATGAGGATTGTACTTGGTTGTTTCCAAGAAGAAGTCTTCTCCGTATGCCTCATGGTGTTTGGAAGAAGAAGCCTTGGTGGTGAAGGGAGGTTCGATACCCTCTGGATGGGTCATCGACAATGCGCCATACACCTCATCGGTAGAGATGTGATAGAAGCGCTTGCCCTCATATTTCTCGGGCAGCGACTCCCAGTACAGTTTGGCTGCCTGCAACAGTGACAGGGTGCCCATCACATTGGTACGTGCAAAGGTGAAGGGGTCTTTGATGCTTCTATCTACATGGCTCTCGGCAGCGAGATGGATAATGCCATCCACGTGCTCCTCCTGCATCAACTGATAGAACGCATCAAAATCGCAGATATCCATCTTCACAAACCTATAATTAGGCTTGTCTTCTATATCTTTCAGATTGGCAAGATTGCCTGCATAGGTAAGCTTGTCAAGATTGATAATCCGATAGTTGGGATACTTGTTCACGAAAAGTCGAACCACATGACTGCCGATAAAGCCGGCGCCTCCTGTTATCACTATTGTCTTCATAATGGATAGTTATTTTGTTTTGTTTATTATTTTCCTTTTTTGGTTTTGATGATGAAGAGCATTGGCAGGCAATTCACCAACGGTTCACTGCCCCAACGAGTGCCCTGCTACTTGATGGTGACCACCTCGCAATCAGAGAATTTGTTTCCGTCGATGGTAAGTCTCACCAAAGTGCGCTCCTTGTGCCATCCCTGCATCCCCGCTGCTCCTGGATTGATGTGCAGCAGATTCAAGGTCTTGTCGTACTGCACCTTCAGGATATGCGAGTGCCCACTGATGAACAGTTGTGGAGGCATACTGTATATCTGTCCACGCACCGAGGCATCGTAATTACCGGGATAGCCCCCGATGTGCTTCATCAGCACCTCCACTTCCTCGCACTTAAAGCGCAACACCTGTGGAAACATCAGCCGCAAATCTCCACCGTCGCAGTTACCGCATACAGCTCTCAACGGCTTGAATGAAGCCAGCCTGTCAGCCAGCTCCACACTGCCTATGTCACCAGCGTGCCATATCTCATCGCAGTCACTGAAATAGTGCAGATACTTGTCGTCCCAATAGGAGTGGGTGTCGCTCAATATGCCAATTCTTTTCATTCCTTATTGCTTTTCTCATCTGCCAAATGCAGGGCATCGGTCACATACTGCTCTATCAGTCTTTCCGTTCCTTCCAGTCCTAACACACTGCTGTTGACGCAGAGATGATAGCTGTCGCTGTGCCCCCACCGTTTGCCCGTATAATAGTTGTAATATTGCGCACGCTCCTTCTCTCCGCTGACAATCAGTTTGCGTGCCGTGGCCCTGTCGCAGCCTTTGCGAGCACACACCTGCTGCAGGCGCTTGTCCATATCGGCGGTAATGAACACATTGACCACATTGGGATAATCGCGCAGCACATAGTCGGCACAACGCCCCACAAACACGCACGAGGAAGAAGAAGCAGCCTTGCGTATGGCATCACTCTGTATCTTGAACAACGACTCTTGCGAGATGCTGTCGCTGTAGAAATTAGAGTCGCCCAAGTGCGGGGTAGCGATATGCAGGATAGAACTGAAAAAGCCCTTTTGCTCATCGTTTTTTTCAAAAAACTCCTCGCAGAAGCCACTCTCCTTGGCAGCCAGATTCAACAACTCACGGTCGTAGAAGCGGCATCCGAAGTGTGCTGCCAGCCGCTCTGCAATGAGCCGACCGCCACTGCCTATCTGCCTACCCACATTGATTATGATTTTCTTGTCTTTCATCTCATTGCTTGTTATGCGTCATTGTGTTCACACCCTTCATCCGTCTCATATACCTCAGCATCAGCACCAATGTGACCAGCGCCGAGATAGTGTCGGAAACGGGCATCGCCCACCACACGCCATCTACACCAAAGATGGGAGGCAGGATGAATATCAAGGGCAAAAGGAATATCATCTGTCTGGACAAGGAGAGGAAGATGCTCACCTTTGCCTTGCCTATACTCTGGAAGAAGTTGGTTATCACCATCTGATAGCCCACTATCAGGAAGGCGGCCATCATAATACTCAGTCCGTGCTCGGCATACGCCCTGTCTCTTATACACATCTGACGCTGCCGACGATATGCAGTGTG
>CALZNR010000058.1 GCA_945827565.1 uncultured Prevotella sp. | reverse complement strand
TACACACTGCATATCGTCGGCAGCGTCAGATGTGTATAAGAGACAGGAGTGAAGGAACGGTGAGAACCATCATCACAGATGTCACCATGGCAGCCTCGGGCATACGCAAAGGTGCACTGCAACGGTTGGGGATAGAGGTGAAATGCTATCTTAACGAGACTGGCATTGCCGAAGAAGCCAAGCAGCAGGGAATCACCCGCAGTCAGGCAGGCATACGCAGGGCGGTAGAGGAGCATCCCGATGCCCTCTTCGTATTCGGCAACGCCCCCACTGCACTGATGGAACTCTGCTCACTCATCAAGCGAGGCAAGGCACATCCCTGTGGAGTGATTGCCGCCCCCGTAGGCTTTGTGCACGTATGCGAGAGCAAGCACATGATCAAGCCCTTTGTCCAAATTCCGAAGATAATCATCGAGGGGCGCAAGGGCGGAAGCAATCTGGCAGCCACACTGACCAATGCCGTGCTGTGCTGGCCCGATGCACAACAACTTAAACCCGGCAGAGATGTGTAAACCCAAGTTTATCGTTATCGGCATATCCGACAGTCATGTGCAGTACTTCTCGCAAGAGATACAGCAGGTGGTTTCACAAGGACGCGTATTCTCGGGGGGCAAGCGCCACCACGAAATCATGCTCCCACACCTGCCAGAAGACTGTTGCTGGATAGATATCACCGTACCGCTCGAAGCGGTGTATGCCCAATATGCCAACCAGCAGGAGGTGATAGTATTTGCCTCTGGCGACCCCCTGTTCTATGGCTTTGCCACCACGCTGAAGCGACAGTTTCCGAAATCAGAGCTCAAGGTCTATCCCACCTTCAACTCTCTGCAGTCGCTGGCACACAAGGCCTGCCTGCCCTATCACAACATGACCGCCGTGTCGCTGACAGGCAGACCATGGAAGAATCTTGATGCAGCCCTCATCGAAGGCAGACAGCAGATAGGTGTGCTCACCGACAAGACAAAGACACCAGATGCCATAGCCCAAAGGATGCTGCAATATGGCTATACAGGCTATGTGATGACCGTGGGCGAACGACTGGGCAACGAAGCCCATGAGCGGGTGAGCACGCTTACACTCGAAGAAGCGGCACAAACCACCTTTGAGCAGCCCAACTGTTTGCTGTTGCAATGCACAGAGCAGCGCAAGCAACGCTTTGGTATTCCAGAGTCAGAATTTCATCACCTGCAGGGGCGGAACAACATGATAACCAAGATGCCCATAAGACTGCTTGCCCTGCAGATGCTTGACATCACCAACAGAACATCGTTCTGGGACATCGGGTTCTGCACAGGTTCTGTGTCCATCGAAGCCCGACTGCTATGCCCCACCTGCCACATCACTGCATTTGAGATAAGGCAGGAGTCAGAACAGCTGATCCAAAAGAACAGCGAGAAATTCGGCGCCCCCTCCATCAACTACGTAATTGGCAATTTCATGGATGCCGACCTATCCTGCCATCCTGCACCTGACTGTGTGTTCATTGGCGGACATGGCGGACAGCTGACAGAGATGCTGGAGAAGATAAACCGTGTGCTGCTGCCCGGGGGAGCCATCGTGTTCAACTCGGTGAGCGAAGCCTCATGCCAACTCTTCAAGGAAGGAATCAAACAGATTGGAAAACATATCACCGCATCACACCGGATGGCACTGGACGAGCACCATCCCATAACCGTAATGAAAGCAGAATGAAAGAAACCGTCATCATACATGTGAGCGATAGCGGCTACACCCTTGCCGAGACAATAGCAAGAGAACTGCCCAACAGCGATATAGTGAGAAACAGCGAGTTCTCGCCCACCCTCCTTACCAGTTACCGCCAAGTGATCTTCATCGGTGCACTGGGCATCTGCGTGAGGAACGTGGCAACCCACCTCACCGACAAATATCACGACCCCGCCGTGGTATGTGTTGACTCAGCAGGGCGGTTTGTCATCTCCGTTGTTTCGGGACATGTGGGAGGTGCCAACGAACTGTGCAACACCGTGGCACACATCATAGGTGCACAACCCGTGATTACCACACAGAGCGACAACATGGGACTGTGGAGCCTTGACACCATGGGTAGGAAATACGGCTGGACCACTGAGGCCACAAAGGAGCAGATGAACCAAGCCATCTTTACTCTGGTCAACGGCAAGAAGGTGGCACTGCTGCTCGATATCAAAGACAGGGGAACGGAAGAACTGCAACGCAGCAAGCCCCATCATGTGACCATCATTGACCACATAGAACAGGCACAGGCATACGACCTGCTGATAGCCGTGACCCCGTATGTGTATCAAGTGGAAACGCCAGCACTGTTTTTCCGTCCAAAGGTGCTCTGCATGGGAGTTGGTTGCCGCAAGCAATGCGAACCCACAGGCATTGCACAGCATATTGCACAGCAGTTGGCAGAACACCATATCCACCCCGCATCCATCGCCAAGATAGCAACCATCGACCTGAAAAAAGACGAACCCCTGCTTGACACCCTGAGAGAGTGGTGGCAACTGGACCATGTAGAGGTGTTCCAGGCAGAGTGTCTGAAAGATATAGAGGTGAAGAATCCATCAGAAAAGGTGCATCAGGTAACCGGCGTCTGGGGAGTGGCAGAGAGTTGTGCCATCCATGCCGCAGACAACGGGACATTGCTACTGGAAAAGCAGAAGGGAGAGGTGACAGCGGGCAATCATTTTACCTTTGCCATCGCCATGCCATCCAAATACCGCCGACAGGGGCACATAGAGATAGTGGGAGCCGGACCGGGCGACCCGGAATTGGTTTCGGTACGTGGCAAGAACTTTCTTTCTTCTGCCGACCTTATTCTTTACGCTGGCAGTCTGGTGCCACGCGAACTCACCCACTACGCCAAAGTTGGCTGTGTGGTGCGCAGTTCGGCAAGCATGAATCTGGAAGAGCAGTTTGCATTGATGAAGGAGTTCTACGATCGTGGTTTGCTGGTGGTGCGTCTGCATACGGGCGACCCCTGTATCTACGGCGCCATTCAAGAGCAGATGGCATTCTTCGACCGCTATGGAATGTCGTACCACATCACTCCAGGCATCTCCTCTTTTCAAGCTGCCGCTGCCGCCCTGCGCTCCCAGTTCACCATTCCCGAAAAGGTGCAGACCATCATTCTGACACGCGGTGAGGGGCGCACCCCTATGCCCAACAAGGAGAAGCTGCACAAACTGGCTGCATCGCAAAGCACCATGTGCATCTATCTGAGCGCATCCATTGTGGAAAACGTGCAGGAAGAACTGCTACAGGCCTATCCGCCAGAAACGCCCGTGGCTGCCTGCTACAAACTGACTTGGAAAGAAGAGAAGATATACCGAGGACAACTGAAAGACCTGGCAAAGATAGTGAGAGACAATCATCTGACCCTGACCACACTGCTGGTTGTGGGCGAGGCCATCGACAACCGCCAAGGACTATCGAGGCTATACGACGACAGTTTTAAACACATGTTCCGTCCATGATACTGATATTCGGAGGCACCACAGAGGGACGACTGGCAGTAGAGGTGACAGAACTTGCCGGAAAGCCCTACTTCTATTCCACCCACGACGGAATGCAACAGGTGAACAGCACCCATGGCACCTATATCTCGGGAGGAATGGATGCGGTTGCCATCGCATCATGCTGCAAGGAGCAAGAAATACGCCTCATCATAGATGCAGCCCACCCCTTTGCCTCTGCATTGCACCAGAACATAGCCACGGCTGCCACACTACTGCGTCTCCCTGTGATAAGACTGGAGCGACACTATCCGCCCAAAGACAGCAGAATCATCTGGTGCCACAACTACGGTCATGCCATCCAACTGCTGAACGCACATCACGTGAATTGCCTGCTGGCACTCACGGGAGTGAAGACAATAGAGAGGCTGAAAGAGTACTGGACACAGCACGACTGCTACTTCCGTATTCTTGACAGAGACGCCTCGAGGGAGATATTGCGCCACACAGGCTTTCCGCCCGCCCGCACACTGACCTACAGTGATGAGGGCAGGATAGACGGTCTGCTTTCCACCCTGCATCCGCAAGCCATACTTCTTAAAGAGAGCGGAGCCACGGGTGGGTTTTCTGAAAAAGCACAAGCGGCGCTGGAACAAGGGGTAAAGGTGTTTGCCATTGAACGCCCCACACTACCCTCCTCTTTCCACATCGCCACAGGCCGTTTCAGTCTGCGCCGAATGATAGAGCAGTTGCTTCCAGACTTTTTCCCACTGCGCAGCGGCATCACCACCGGCACCTGCGCTGCTGCGGCAGCCAAGGCAGCATTGGCATCACTGCTCAGCGGAACAGAGCAGAGAACGGTGCAGATAACCCTACCGAACGACGAGGAGATAACACTCGTGGCAGAACATATACACTGTGACAAGCACTGCGCCACTGCCACCGTGAGAAAAGATGCGGGTGACGACCCCGATGTGACCCACGGCACACTGATTGTGGCAAGAGTGAAATATGCCTCACACCCCGACATTGCAATCACTGGAGGCGAGGGGGTGGGCAGAGTAACCCTACCGGGGTTGGGTATTCCTGTGGGCGAGGCGGCCATCAACCCCACTCCCCGCAGGATGATAGTACAGGCATTGCAACAGCTCTATCAAGGAGGACTGGATGTAGAAATCAGCGTTCCTGAAGGCAAGGCACTGGCAGAAAAAACTTTCAATCACCGTGTGGGGGTGGTTGGCGGCATCTCCATCATTGGCACATCGGGCATTGTGCAACCCTTCTCCAACGAGGCATTCATCGACGCCATCCGCCGAGAGGTGCAGGTGGCAGTGGCAACGGGCATCAGGCATGTGGTACTCAACTCTGGAGCCAGAAGCGAACGCATCGTGAAGCAGCAATTCCCACACCTTCCTGCCCAGGCGTTTGTGCACTATGGCAATGCCATCGGCGAGACACTATCCATCGCCTGTCAAGAGGGAGCAGAAACCATTACACTGGGACTGATGATAGGCAAGGCTGTGAAACTGGCTGAAGGGCATACCAACACACACAGTCATAAGGTGCTGATGAACACCGAATTTCTGAAAACACTGGCTGCTGATGCAGGATGCAGCGCAAAGGCAGTGACACAGATAGGACAACTGAAGATGGCAAGAGACCTATGGAACACACTCAACGAGAGAGATGCCCCACTCTTCTTCACTGCCCTACTGCAAAGATGCCACGAGCACTGCAGAACATGTGTATCCACTCCCTGCACCTTACAGCTTATGCTTATCTCTGACGAAGAAAAGATTGAATATACCATCCCATGAATCACGCAGCTTTTATCATTGCAGCCACTCACTCCGGATGTGGGAAGACCACCTTCTCGCTGGGACTGATGCGCGCCCTCAGAGAAAGGAATATAAGGGTGCAACCCTTCAAATGCGGTCCTGACTACATTGACACGCAGTTTCATGCTGTTGCCACAGGTAGCCCCTCGATAAACCTTGATGCCTTTATGTGCTCAGAGCCACACATCAAACAGCAGTTTTGCAAGTACGACGCCACTGCCAATGTGAGCATCGTAGAGGGAGTGATGGGTATGTTTGATGGTTATGCCAAGGAGCAGGGCAGCAGCTATCATCTTGCCACCATACTACAGCTGCCCATCGTGCTGTTGGTCAATGCGGCATCTACCGCCTACTCAGTAGGTGCCACCATCTATGGATTCAGGCACTTCATGGCAGATGCCAACATCTCGGGAGTGGTGTTCAACAGGGTGGGTTCAGAAAACCACTATGCACTGTTGCAGGAGGCATGTAGGGAGGCTGGTGTGGAATGTTTGGGCTATATCGCCAAAGACAAGACACTGGAAACCCCCTCACGCCATCTGGGACTTTCATTGGATGCCAAAGAGAAGATGAACGACTTCATAGAGCGAGCCAAAGAGGCGGTGGCCATGCACGTGGATATAGACAGACTGCTGAAACTGACAACAAAGGAGCAGAGTGTGTATGCCAACACGCCAATGGCGCACGACCGTCAGCCCCTGCGCATTGCAGTGGCACAAGATGAAGCCTTCAACTTTATCTATCCCGAGAATATCGAGGCATTGCAAAATCATCCACGCCATAGGGGGATCATCACCTGCTTTTCACCCATACACGACGATGTGCTCCCCACCGCAGACCTGATTTATCTGCCTGGAGGCTACCCCGAACTATACGCACACGAATTAGAGAAAAACCATGCCATGCGCCATGCCATCCATACCTTTGCTGCCAACGGTGGCAAGATATTGGGCGAGTGTGGCGGTATGATTTACCTGTGTCAACAACTCGACGGCAAGGAGATGTGTGGTGTGCTGCCCATGAGGTGCACCATGAACAATGCCAAACTCACACTGGGCTACCGCAGGGTAGAAACCAAGGATGCAGTGTTCTATGGGCATGAGTTCCACTATTCTCAACTGACAGACGCCTCGTTGCTACCCTCCATGGCACAACAATATAATGTAAAGGGCAAGCCCGTTGACACTCCTGTATATAGACAGGGCAACACCATTGCCACCTATACCCACCTATATTGGGCTGAAAGAGACATACTGAAACTGTGGAACTTATGAAACGAATATACACCAGAAGCGGAGACAAAGGCACCACCGCCATTCACGGCGGACAGAGAGTGCTCAAGACAGATATCAGGATTGAAGCCAACGGTTGCCTTGACGAACTGAACGTGGCTATCGGGATAGTGCGCTCACTGATGCCCACAGCCCATCCATGGCAGGAGAGGCTGAAAGAGATGCAACTGAACATGATGGGCATCATGAGCTTGGTGGCAACTCCACAGCAGCAGCGCGCCCACAATCCCAACCAACTTGCTCCCACCCTTGTCACCGACACAGAGGAGTTCATAGACAGCATTGCCGGTGAGTGTACGCCCTCAGAGCATTTCATACTGCCCGGTGGCAACCAGTTGGCAGCCTTTCTGCAGCAGTGCAGAGTACTGGCACGCAGAGCAGAGCGCAGGTTATGGCAGCTTCATGCCACCGAACCCGTGCCCGAACTCATACTGCAATACGTGAACCGACTGTCAGACCTGTTCTTTGTCATGGCACGACACGAAATGCAATTGAGCAACATGGAGGAAGAGCGCTGGAGAGCCTTTGCCTACAAGAGGCAACAGTTGCCGACAAAAGATAACAACAAAACAGATTGAAGAAGCAATCCATAAAGAAGATGAAGGAAAAACTGAATGCCATCATGCTGGCGGGCACAGGTAGCGATGTGGGCAAGAGCATACTTGCCACTGGTCTGTGCCGCATCTTTCTGCAAGACGGTTACCACCCTGCCCCATTCAAGGCACAGAACATGGCGCTCAACTCTTATGCCACCCCCGACGGCTACGAGATAGGGAGAGCACAGGCAGTGCTGTCTCTTATACACATCTCCGCGCCCACGAGACAGGCAGAAATCTCGTATG
>CALZNR010000057.1 GCA_945827565.1 uncultured Prevotella sp. | reverse complement strand
ACACACTGCATATCGTCGGCAGCGTCAGATGTGTATAAGAGACAGCTTGATAACACCGTTCATGTAATCATCCACATAAGCTCCAACCACCAAACCATACTGTGTTTTCCCATTCATGGTTTGTGCATAGATATAGTACATTTCCTTGTCGTCCTGCACCAGCCAGCCATTTTTCTGAAACTTCTTGAAGTTTTCAGCGGCCTTCTCATACACCTCTGGTGCATATTCGCTTGTGCCAGGTTCAAAGTCTATCTCTGGTTTAATGATGTGATAGAGGCTCATCTCATTGTCGCCTGCTTCGATTCGTGCTTCCTCAGAATCCAACACATCATAGGGCCGAGATTCTACTTTTTCCACCAATTCCTTGGGAGGACGGATGCCTCTAAATGGTTTTACAATTGCCATACGACCGACACTTTAATTATTTGTTCACCTTATACTTTGTGTCTCCCGTTGCAAAGTAAGCATTTATCTGCTTGGCGGCGGCAATTCCGGCATTGGTGTTGGCCTCTGCTGTTTGTGCACCCATCTTTTTGGGAGTCGTGAAATAGCGGCCTTCAAAAGAGGCAAACTCGTCTGATTTGTCGGGTTTGATATCGGTAACAAACTTCAGGTCAGCACGCTCTTCCATCAACTTCAACAACTCTGCTTCGTTGATCACTTCCTTTCGTGCAGTGTTCACCAAAACACCGTTCTTAGGCATTTTAGACACCAGGGCATAGTTGATACTGTTCACTGTCTCTGGAGTTGCAGGGATATGGAGCGAAACAACATCGCACTTTTCAAACAGTTCCTCCTGATTGTTCACTGCTTTTACGCCTGCACTTTCTATAACCTCTTTCGGGCAATAAGCATCATAGGCATATACCTCCATGCCAAAGCCTGCTGCGATGCGTGCCACATTTCTGCCCACATTGCCAAAGGCAAGGATTCCAAGTTTCTTACCCTTCAATTCAGTTCCTGCCTTACCGTTATAGAAATTGCGCACAGCAAACACAAGCAGACCGAACACCAACTCTGCCACGGCATTTGAATTTTGTCCGGGAGTATTTTCTGCCACAACCTGATGTGCCGTAGCTGCCTCCAGATCAATGTTATCGTAACCGGCACCTGCACGCACCACTATTTTAAGTGACTTAGCTGCGTCGAGCACCTCTGCATCTACCTTATCCGAACGGATAATCATTGCATCAACATCCTTCACAGCAGCCAGCAATTCACTCTTGTCTGTGTATTTCTCCAACAGCACAAGTTCATTACCAGCCTTTTCTATTTCTTCCTTTATACCTTTGACAGCCTCTGAGGCAAAGGGCTTTTCTGTAGCCACCAATACTTTCATGTTACGTTGATTTTATTTTTAGTTATTTTTCAAAGCTACCCTTTCTCCTTTCTATGCACAATGCGGTGACAAAAACAGTCAAGAGCCAAAACGCTTGCATATTTTTTGCCACCGCAAAAGAGCATTATTCAAAACAGGCGAAGAGAGATCACTTTTGCTTTTTATATTTCTCTCTTATCCATCAATGATTCTTTTCAAACTCCTGCATACATGCCACCAGTGCATTCACGCCTTCAATCGTCTGTGCATTGTAGCAGCTGGCTCTGAATCCACCAACAGAGCGGTGACCCTTGATGCCCACCATTCCCTTGGATGTTGCATATTCAAAGAACGGTTTCTCCAACTCTGCATACTCATCGTTCATCACGAAGCAAATATTCATTACAGAGCGGTCTTCTTCTTTCACGGTACCTCTGAACAATTTATTTCTGTCTATCTCAGCGTAGAGGATCTCTGCTCTCTGCAAAGCCAGTTTATCCATAGCCTCCACGCCGCCATTCTTCTTTATCCAGCGCAATGTCTCCAATGCAGAATAGATAGGCACTACAGGAGGAGTATTGAACATGGAACCTTTCTCAACATGGGTGCGATAATCAAGCATTGTCGGAATGGTACGTGGTGCTTTTCCAAGACAGTCATCCTTCACGATAACGAGGGTTACACCTGCCATCGCAAGGTTCTTCTGTGCTCCTGCATAGATACAGTCGTACTTCTTAACATCGATAGGACGGCTGAAGATATCAGACGACATGTCTGCAATCAGTCTCACAGGCACATCCATATCTTCCCTGATCTCTGTACCGTAAATGGTGTTGTTTGTGGTGATATGCAGATAATCCACGTCAGTAGGGCATGTCCATCCCTTGGGAATAAATGTATAGTTAGCATCTGCCGAAGAAGCAACCTCCACCACTTCGCCAAACAACTTTGCTTCCTTCATTGCTTTCTTTGCCCATGTACCAGTGTTCAGATAGGCAGCTTTTTTGATGAGGAAGTTATATGGAATCATACAGAACTCCAACGATGCACCACCTCCAAGGAACACTACAGAATAGCCTTCTGGCACCTGGAGCAACTCTTTGATAAGAGCAACAGCCTCATCTACAACGGGTTGAAAATCCTTAGCACGATGACTTATTTCCATCAGTGAAAGTCCCGAGCCATTGAAGTCTAAGCACTGTTTTGCTGTGTTTTCGATCACTTCACGAGGAAGCATTGACGGACCTGCATTAAAGTTGTACTTCTTCATTTGATTGTCTTTTTAAGGGCGTATTGTGTTTAAACTCCACGCCACGGTTAATATTTCAATAATTCTCAATTTCAGTTTTGTTTTCATTGTGATAAAAAACGCCTGCGAAGTTACAGTTTTATTTTTAATTAGCCAAATTTTTTAGCACAAACATAGCAAAACGCCTTTTTTTTTGTCTATTTGACAATTTCAACTACTGTCTTCTTGTTTTTTATTCTCTCTCCATTTGCAGCAGCAATCACACCTTTGTATTTGCTGTAATTCACCGCCACATAGGTGTACCTGTCCTTGACTTCTATCACTCCGATATCAGAGCTGTTCAGTCCACCTATCTTACACAGGAAGCCCACAATATCTCCTTTGCTTATTTTGTCAAGCTTGCCCTTTCCTATATATAGTGTAACCATCTTGGGAGGAGCAGGCTCTGCAACCGTCTCTGGCAAGGTATAAGCCGCCACCTCTGCTGTAACAAAATCGGGTATAGTCTCCTCGGGACCCAACAAGAAGAATGTTACGCCCGTACTCTCCCATCTTGCAGTGCGCCCCACCCTATGAGTATATGCCACCTCGTTCAGCGGAAGATGATAATGTACTATATTTTTCACGTTGGGGATATCAATACCACGAGAAGCAATGTCTGTAGCCACCAAAACAGAAGCGGAGTAGTTCCTGAAAGCTGCAAACGCCTTCTCCCGTTCCTCCTGTTCCATGCCGCCATGGTATGATACTACTGAAAATCCTTCTTCCTTGAGATAGGCGGCAACCCTTTCCACGCTCTCCCTATAGTTCAGAAACACAATGCAGCTCTCGTTTCCAAACGCACATACCAACCGCTTCAGGAGTTCCAGTTTGTCCTTTACCTCACTACGCAGTTGGAATATGTGTACCCGTTCATTGTTTTCATCTGATTGAGAATAGTTGACAACCTGATAAGGTTTGCCGGCAAACAAGAACGGTTGTTCTTGAGTATTTGTTGCCGAGAGCAATACTTTCTGGTTCACTCCAGGCAGACTTTTGACAAGTGCAGACAACTCTTCTCTGAATCCCATTTCCAGACACTTGTCATATTCATCAACAATGAGCCGTCGCACGTGATATACGGAGAAATTGCCTTTTGCAATATGGTCGTTCAAACGTCCCGGAGTACCAAACAGCACCTGCGGCCTTTTTTTCATTATCTCCCGATGTTCGTCCATGGCTGGACGACCTCCGTAGCAGCATTGCGAACGCACTTGCTTATCCAATTCTGTGAGCACCTGTTGCGACTGTATCGCCAACTCTCTTGTAGGCAGTACCACAACAACCTGCACCTCATCCGATTCAGCATTGATGCCCTGCACTATTGCCAGCAGATACGCCAAAGTCTTGCCAGAGCCGGTGGGCGACAAAACAACAATATTGGGCTGGCCACTCTGCATGGCCTTACCTGTTTCCTCCTGCATGGGTGTCAGTTTTTCCACTCCCATGCGTTTCTTCAATTGCTCCTTTGTTATCATCACATCACCATTCTATCCCAAATCAAAAACTCCTGTAGGCACCTTCCTCCTCAGTACATGCACCTCTGGTGCCTTTTCTCCTGCGGTTTGTTTCAGCAACAATTCCATCGTTTTCAGAGCCAAATCCGGATGATTATTCTCCTCGCTCAAATGGCACAGCCAAACCTTCTTCAGGTTTTCACCTTTATGCTCCACCACCGTTTTTGTACATTCATTATTGCTCAAATGCCCACATGAGCCTGATATACGCTTTTTCAAATATGCAGGATACTTCCCACATTGCAACATCTGCTCATCGTAGTTGGATTCAATCACCAGATAATCTGCTTTGCCGATATACTCTCTCATTTCCTCTGTCACACTACCGGCATCAGTAATTACACAGAATGTTCTACCTTGCGTCTGCACACAGTATCCCACATTCTCAATGCTGTCATGTGGCACCATGAAGGGAGTGATTCGAAACCCGCCCAACTCGCACGTTTCTCCTGGCACAATACACTTTTTGTATGCCAGCGGCACCTTTTTGTGCACACAATAGTTTGCGTCTATTCCTGTATGAACTGCCCTGGTGGCATACACTGGCACATGCAACTCCTCGCTTAGATAGCCCACAGCCTTCACATGGTCTGTATGATTGTGTGTCACAAGGATATGCCTGACTGCTGGAAGTGTCAGACCATACTCTCTAAAATACTTTTTTACAAGTCTTATTCCTATTCCAGCGTCTATCATCAACCCTTCGGTCTGGGTAAACAAGAAATAGCAGTTGCCGCTACTACCACTCCCAAAGGAGATAAATTTCAACATTACTTTCGTTTTTCAAAGGTTACACAGTTGCCTGGAGCAACATTATTCTATGCAAATTTACAAAAATAATATCATTCCGCACAAAAAAAGACCCACAAAAAAACGAGAAGAAGATTCAAGTCAGTTTGTCAGTAGTCCGTTTGTCTGAGAGTTACGGCTCCCAAACAAACGGAATAGCGTGTCTTATCCGCCAAAGTTGTCATACATGATCGACTCGCTATCTACTCCCAACGAATCAAGCATAGACACCACGGCCTTCGACATAGGTCCAGGACCACACATATAGTATTCAATATCCTCGGGAGCCTCATGGTCTTTCAGATAAGTCTCGAGCATCACCTGATGCACAAAGCCTGGTGTATATTTCACTCCCTGCTTGTCGGCTGCCGGGTCAGGACGGTCTAATGCCAGATGGAAGTGGAAATTAGGATATTCTTTCTCCAGTTGCAAGAAGTCTTGCAAATAGAACACCTCATTAAGAGCTCTTGCGCCATAGAAATAGTGCATCTCTCTGTCCGTGGTGTGCAGCGTCTTGGTCATGTGCATAATCTGCGCCCTAAGCGGTGCCATACCAGCACCACCGCCAACCCATATCATCTCTTTCTTGGAGTCGAAATGCGGATGAAAATCTCCAAACGGGCCACTCATAATCACCTTATCACCGGGCTTTAGAGTAAAGATGTACGAAGAGGCAATACCGGGATTAACATCCATGAACCCACTTCTGTCGCTCTTGAAAGGCGGGGTAGCAATACGCACTGTAAGCATAAACACATCGCCCTCTGCGGGATAGTTTGCCATGGAATATGCTCGGATGGTTGGTTCTGTATTGACGCACTTCAACGGGAAAAGTCCAAACTTCTCCCACGCAGGCAGATACTCCTCTCCGATCAGAGCTTTGTCTATATCCTTGTCATAATCGATAGAGAATGTAGGAATCTTGATTTGCGCATAAGAGCCAGGCAAGAAATCCATGTGTGCACCTGGGGGGAGTTGCACCTTGAACTCCTTGATAAAGGTTGCCACATTCTTGTTCGACACCACGGTACACTCATACTCCTTCACGCCAAGTATGCTTTCAGGCACATGTATTTTCAGGTCGCCCTTCACCTTACACTGGCATCCTAATCTCCAATGCTCCTTTATCTCTTTTCTGGTGAAATGGGATTTTTCAGAGTCCAATATCTCTCCGCCTCCCTCGAGCACCTGTACCTTGCATTGTCCGCACGAGGCTTTACCACCGCAGGCAGAAGGAAGATATATACCATTTTCGTTCAAGGTGGCCATCAGGTTGCCCCCTTGTTTCACATTGAGATGTGTCTTTCCGTTCACTTCGATATCCACTTCTCCCTCTGGCGACAAGAATCGCTTTGCCACCAAGAGCAGCACTACCAAGAGCAGTATCACTGCCAGAAACACACCTATGTTGGTTAATACGAATATCATCATGTCAGTTCTTTATGGTTTACTTTCTTTTTTCTCACGTTTGTGCCACTACAGCTTGAGCCCTGAAAAGCACATCATTGCCATGGCCATCAGTCCCACTGTGATAAAGGTGATGCCCAATCCCTGCAACGGCCTGGGCACATCACTGTACTGCATCTTTTCACGTATGGCTCCCATCGCCACTATAGCAAGTGTCCATCCAATACCGCTGCCCAATGCATATACCACCGCATCTGTTGCCGAACCGATATACTGCACATCTGTAGAGGGCAGGTTGATGCGTTGCTGCATGAACAGCGAGGCACCCATGATGGCGCAATTCACAGCGATGAGTGGCAGAAAAATACCGAGAGCCGCATACAACGATGGCGAATACCTTTCCACTATCATCTCTACCAACTGCACAATGCCTGCTATCACTGCAATGAACAAAATGAAACTGAGGTACGACAAATCCACGCCCTCCACCAAGCAGTCCGGACCCAGTATCTTTGTTTGCATCAGATAGTCAACAGGCACAGTGATAACCAATACAAAGGTCACCGCCAATCCCAATCCCAATGAAGTTTTCACATTCTTTGATACCGCCAGAAAAGAGCACATACCGAGAAAGAACGCAAACACCATATTGTCAACGAATATGGATCTGAAAAACAAATTTATCAAATGCTCCATACTTACTTCTCCTTATAAAAATAGGCACGATGTACCCAAATTACACATCCCAACAACACAAGAGCCATGGCAGGCATGGTCATCATACCATTGTTCATATATCCAGCATCATACATGAACGAAGGCACCACCTGCAGTCCCAGCAGCGTGCCTCTGCCCAACAGCTCACGCACGCCGCCCACGATAACAAGCACCATTGCATATCCCAAACCGTTGCTCACTCCATCAAGAAACGCTGGCCAAGGCTTATTGGTCATGGCAAATGCCTCCAGGCGCCCCATCAATATACAGTTGGTGATAATCAGTCCCACGTAAACAGAGAGTTGCACACTCACGTCGTAGGCAAAGGCTTTGAGCACCTGACTCACCACCGTCACCAAGGCAGCTACCACCACCAATTGCACCACAATACGTATTCCTGTCTCTTATACACA